>JABHUT010000054.1 GCA_018658685.1 Alphaproteobacteria bacterium | reverse complement strand
TTATTTTGGGTTTACTTATTGCCCAGATGTATGCCCAACAACATTAATTAAGGTCTCTGATATAATTGATAGACTTAAAGAGGATTCACAAGAAATTAACTCTATATTTATTACTGTTGTTCCAGAGAGAGATACGACAGAGATATTATCCGATTATGTAAATGCTTTTCATAAAGAAATAATAGGCCTGACAGGGACAAAAGAAGAAATTGATAAAGTTGCAAAAGATTGGGGGGTTTATTATCAAAAAGAGATTCTCGATGGTGAAGAAGAGTACACAATGAATCATCTTGATATAATCTTCTTAGCAAATGCGAATGGAGAATTTGTTGATTATTTCCCTCCAAAAATTCAATCGGTTTTAATAGTAGAAAAAATTAAAAATATCTTAAATCGATAATATTTAATCTAATTAAATATCAAGATTAACAACAAGATCACCAGAGCTAATACTTTCTTGAATAAATTCTCTTCTTTTTATGACTTCATCACCCATAAGATCAGAGAAAACCTCACTATTATCAACACCCTCATCAACTTTAACTTTCAATAGCCTTCTAGAATCTGGATCAAGAGTAGTATCCCACAATTGATCAGCATTCATCTCGCCTAGACCTTTATATCTTTGTATTTGTAATCCTTTCCTACCTTCTGATAGAACTGATTCAACCAGATCGCACGGACTCTTTACAGAGTATGATCTTCCACCTCTTTCAAAAATATTTTTAGAGCTATCCTTTAAAGGAAAATACTTAATAATATCCAGAGATAAATCTGATAGCCTGAGAGCATCAGCCGATCTAAAGATTCCAGGACCAAGCGTTAGAGTTTCGTAAACTCCTCTAATTTGTCTTTTTATGGTAAGCCCATTGTTTGAGTCATACTCAGCATCCCAGCCCGACTCATCGTCATTATACTTTAGCGTTAACCGCTCTGATAAGTCATCTAAAATAGATTTATCAATCTCTTTAGACTGATCAAAGGCTCCGCTAAGAGCTGCAGCCTCAACAAGATCAGCATTATATCTACTTGGAAGTCTATTAATTAATGAACGAAAATTTCTACTTTTATCAATTATATTTAACAAATCATTCGATGAAATAGTTTCACCAGAACCTAAAGTTAAAATAGACTCGTCTATTCCTGAGTTAATTAGGTAGTTATCTAGATCATCATCATCTTTTAAATATGTTTCAGAACTTCCTTTTTTGGCCTTGTATAATGGAGGCTGAGCAATATAAAGGCATCCTGAAGAGATAAGTGGGAACATTTGTCTGTAAAAGAAGGTAAGAAGTAAAGTCCTAATATGTGCTCCATCAACATCCGCATCTGTCATTATAATAATTTTCTTATATCTGAGCTTATTCACATTAAAACCTTCTTCATCCTCATCTTCTTCTGATATATCCCTTCCTATTCCAGCTCCTAGAGCTGTAATGAGTGTACCTATTTCAACAGATGATAAAACTTTAGATAATCTAGCTTTTTCACAATTAATAATCTTTCCTCGCAAAGGAAGGATTGCTTGAGTGGCACGATCTCTACCCTGTTTTGCTGACCCTCCCGCTGAATCGCCCTCCACGATAAAGATTTCACATTTTTCAGGGTCTTTTTCTTGGCAATCTGCTAATTTTCCAGGCAATGAAGATATATCTAGAGCACCTTTTCTGCGCGTTAGCTCTCTGGCTTTTCGTGCAGCATCTCTTGCGGCGGCGGCTTCGACAACTTTACCAATTATTTGTTTTGCCTCATTTGGATGCTCTTCAAACCATTCACTTAGGGCATCACCAACTAGGCTCTCTACAGCAGGCCTTACTTCTGAAGAAACTAGTTTATCTTTTGTTTGACTTGAAAACTTAGGATCAGCAACCTTTATAGATAAAACACATGTAAGCCCTTCACGAATATCCTCACCAACTAATTGTACATTTTCTTTCTTTGCCATACCAGAATTTTGAGCATAAGAATTTACAACTCTTGTTAAAGCACCGCGCAATCCGGCAAGGTGAGTTCCGCCATCCTTTTGAGGAATATTATTTGTGAAACAATTCACTGTCTCGTAATAACTATCATTCCACCATAGAGCTAAGTTAACCTCTACGCCCCCCTTATTAGCGCTGAGACTAATTGGATCTTCAATCATTGGTTTTTTTGTTTGATCAAGATATTTAACAAATTCTTTTAAGCCACCTTCATAGCTCATTACCTTCTCCCAAGGCTCATCTTTTCTTAAGTCCCTAAGAAGAATAGAAATATTTGAATTTAAAAATGCCAACTCTCTTAATTTTTTTTCTAAGACACGTCTATCAAACTCAATCATAGTAAATATCTTTTTTGAAGGAAGAAATTTTATTTCTGTACCGGTCTCTTGCCCACAGTCACCAATGACTTCAAGGGATGACTGCGCATCACCATCTTTAAATGTCATAAAATATCTTTTACCATTTCTGTTAATATAGAGCTCTAAGTTCTCTGATAATGCATTAACAACTGAAACACCAACTCCATGAAGACCACCTGAGACCTTGTATGAATTTTGGTCAAATTTACCACCTGCATGCAATTGTGTCATAATAACTTCTGCTGCAGAAAC
>JABHUT010000010.1 GCA_018658685.1 Alphaproteobacteria bacterium | reverse complement strand
TAGCGAAAAGGCAGATATCAAACCAGGTAATACGATGCCTATGAAGAAAATGCCTATTGGAACAATCATTCACAACATTGAGATGAAACCAGGAAAAGGTGCGCAGCTCATTAGGTCTGCTGGTACTTTTGCTCAACTAGTTGGTAGAGACCAGGGAATGGCCATACTAAAGCTTACATCAGGTGAGCAAAGATTAATCCCGGATGTATGTAAAGCAACAATTGGCGCTGTATCCAATCCTGATAATTCTAATACAAAATTAGCTAAAGCTGGAAGAAATAGGTGGAAAGGTAAAAGACCTTCTGTCAGAGGTGTTGTTATGAATCCGGTCGATCATCCGCACGGTGGTGGTGAAGGTAAAACATCTGGTGGTAGGCATCCCGTTACTCCATGGGGCGTACCAACAAAGGGTAAGAAAACTCGCTCAAATAAAGATTCCGATAAATTTATTGTTAGAACACGTCATCAAAAGAGAAAAAGAAGGTAATTATGGCTAGATCAGTTTGGAAAGGTCCTTTTGTGGATCAATATATTTTAAAAAAAGCAGAGGCTGCAAGAGCATCTGGACGTAAAGATGTTATAAAAATATGGAGCAGAAGATCAACAATTCTTCCTCAGTTTGTTGGTCTTAACTTTGGCGTATATAATGGTCAAAAGTTTATTCCAGTTTTAATTTCTGAAGATATGGTGGGGCATAAATTTGGTGAATTTTCTCCTACTAGAACATATTATGGTCATATGGCCGATAAATCCGCAAAGAGAGCTTAGTAATGAGTGAGGCTAATAAAATAAAAAATCCTACTGACGATAAATTCTCTAAAGCGATTGGAAAAATGATTAGAACAAGTCCAATCAAACTTAATGATGCAGTTAAAAGTATCCGTGGGAAAAAAGTTGGTGATGCACTGTCTCACCTAGAGTTTTCTAAGAAAAGAATTTCGAATGAAGCTAAGAAAATTCTAGAAAGCGCAATTGCTAATGCAGAAAATAATCACTCTCTTGATATTGATAAACTTTATGTAGATGAGGCATTCGTCGGAAAGAATTTGGTAATGAAAAGATTTAGACCTAGGGCTCGTGGAAGAACAGGCAAAATATTAAAGCCATTTAGTCAATTAACTATTATTCTTCGCGAAAAGAATTTAGAGGAAAAGAAATAATGGGACAAAAAGTTAATCCAATTAGCATGAGATTAGGAATTAACCGTACTTGGGATTCTAGGTGGTATGCTGGTAAGAACGAGTATAGCAAGCTTATTCAAGAAGATATTCAAATGAGGGCAATGATCCTTAAAGATCTTAAGAATGCGGCTATAGCTAATGTTGTTATCGAACGGCCTCATAAAAAGTGTTTAGTTACAATTCACTCTGGAAGACCTGGTTTGATTATTGGTAAAAAAGGCGCTGATATTGAAAACCTTAAAAAGAAGTTACAAGCGATTACATCTTCTGATGTTGTTGTAAATATTGTAGAGGTAAGAAAACCAGAGGTTAATGCTACTCTTGTTGCAGAGAATATTGCCCAACAACTTGAGAGAAGAATAGGCTTTAGAAGAGCTATGAAACGAGCGGTTCAATCAGCCATGCGATTAGGCGCCCAAGGCATCCGTATTAATTGTGGTGGAAGACTTGGTGGAGCGGAAATTGCAAGAACAGAATGGTATAGAGAGGGACGTGTTCCTCTTCATACCTTAAGATCTGATATTGATTATGGTGTTGCCTCAGCTCATACCACTTATGGAATATGTGGAATAAAAGTTTGGATTTTTTTAGGCGAGATAATGGAGCACAATCCCCATATAAAAGATGAAAAAAAATCTTCACAAGAAAGCAATAACTCTAGGCCTAGCAAGTAAGGATATTTTTTATGTTACAACCTAAAAAAACAAAATTTCGTAAAGCCCACAAGGGAAGAATTAAGGGAAATGCCAAAGGTGGAACTACTCTTAACTTTGGATCTTATGGTCTTAAAGCTCTTACAGCTGAGAGAATAACTGCTAGACAAATTGAGGCTGCAAGAAGAGCTATAACTAGACACATGAAAAGGGCTGGAAGAGTTTGGATAAGGATTTTTCCTGATGTTCCAGTATCAAAAAAGCCAACAGAAGTTAGAATGGGTAAAGGTAAAGGTACTCCAGAATATTGGGCTGCTAGAGTTAAGCCTGGAAGAATAATGTTTGAGATTGATGGTGTTTCACCTGAGATTGCAAAGACTGCTCTCGATCTTGGATCTTCAAAACTTCCTGTATTAACTAAGATTATCACTAGGCCCGGTGAAGGAGTTTAGATATGGCTAAAAAAGAAAAAGATATTAAGGATATGAGTTTAGATGAGTTAATAGATTCTTTAAATTCTCTTAAGAAAGAAGTTTTTAATATTGGTATCCAAAAAATGGCTGGTCAATTTGAAGATACCTCTCAAATTTCAAAGAAAAAGAAAAGCATTGCTCGAGTAAAAACAATGATAACTAAACATAAAAATGAGGTGAGTAATGCCTAAAAGGATTTTAAAAGGCGTTGTCGTAAGTGATAAAGCTGATAAAACAATAACGGTTTCAGTCGAAAGAAGATTTACTGATCCTTTGTTTAAAAAAACTGTTAGAAGTTCAAAAAAATATATGACACACGATGAAGGTAATAAATTTAAAATTGGTGATTTGGTTCAAATTAGAGAATGTAAACCTCTATCCAAGTCAAAAACATGGGAAGTAATTGACGATTAGTCATTATTTATAAGGTTTTTAATATGATACAGATGCAAACAAAACTAGATGTTGCCGATAACTCTGGAGCTAAACAGGTTCAGTGTATTAAGGTTTTGGGTGGCTCCAAGAGAAGAACAGCTTCTGTTGGTGATATAATAGTTGTTTCTGTTAAAGAGGCTATTCCTCGAGGAAAAGTTAAAAAAGGGGAAGTTCTTAAAGCGGTTATTGTTCGAACAAGAAAAGAGATACGTCGTGACGATGGAAGCGCTATTAGGTTTGATACTAATGCCGCAGTCCTTGTTAATGCTAATGGCGAACCTCTTGGAACTAGAATTTTTGGTCCAGTTACTCGCGAATTGCGTTCCAAAAAATTAATGAAAATTGTTTCATTGGCTCCGGAGGTTATCTAAATGTCTGCAAAAATTAAAAAAGGCGATAAAGTTTTTGTTATGTCTGGAAAAGACAAGGGCAAGGAAGGTGATGTATTAAAGATTATTAAAATATCTGAATCCCAGGATAAAGCTCTTGTTCAAGGTGTTAATTTAGTTAAAAGACATAGAAAACCTTCTCAGGACAACGCTGGAGGCATAGTTTCTGAGGAAAGACCAATTCAAATTTCAAATCTTATGATTATTGATCCTAAAACAAAAAAACCAACACGAGTTGGATTTAAGTTAGATAAGAAGGGTAATAAAGTTCGTTATGCTAAGAAATCGGGGGAGATTATAAATGGCTGATTCAAAAAATTATACTCCTAGACTTCAACAGAAATACAAAGATGTAATTCAAAAAGAATTATTAGCTACCCTAAATCTTAACAACGTATTTGAGGTTCCAAAAATTTCTAAAGTTGTTATTAATATTGGCGCTGGAAGCGAATCTGTTTCGGATAGTAAAAAAGTTAATGATGCAGCTTCAGCTCTTGAATTGATAGCTGGTCAGAAGCCAATAAAAACAAAAGCAAAAAAAGCTATTGCTGGTTTTAAGTTAAGAGAAGGTATGGCGGTAGGAGCAAAAGTTACTCTAAGAAAATCCGTCATGTACGAGTTTATTGATAGACTTGTAAATATAGCTCTTCCTAGAGTAAGAGATTTTGATGGATTAAATCCAAAGAGCTTTGATGGTAATGGTAATTATGCTTTTGGAATTAAGGAGCATTTAATATTTCCAGAAATTAATTATGAGTCTGTTTCTGAGATTTGGGGTATGGATATTATTATCAATACAACAGCTAAAAATGATGACGAGGCTTTAGCTTTGTTACAGAGTTTTAATTTTCCTATTAAAAAGAGATAAGGACGTTTAGATGGCAAAAGTAAGCATGGTGCAAAGAGATTTAAAAAGAAGAAAATTATATTCTAAATATAAGGCAAAGAGAGAAAATCTTTTATCAAAGTCGAAAGATAACACTCTTTCTCCTGAAGAAAGATTTGAGGCGCGCTTGAAGCTTGCTCAACTTCCAAGAAATTCTTCTAAAAATAGGATTAGAAACAGATGTCTTTTAACTGGGCGTCCAAGAGGTGTTTATAGAAAATTTGGTTTATCAAGAATTGCTTTTAGGGATTTAGCTTCGGATGGTAAGTTGCCAGGCGTTGTTAAGTCAAGTTGGTGAGGGTGTAATGAATATTAATGATCCAATTGGAGATATGATTACTAGAATAAGAAATGCTCATATGAGAGGGAAGGAGCTTGTCGATTCACCTTCCTCTACTCTTAGAGTAAATGTTTTAGAGGTTCTTAAGGAAGAAGGCTTTATTAGAGGGTACTCTGAAAGCGAGAGAGATACAGGTCAATCAGAGGTACAGATAGAGCTTAAGTACCATGAGGGAGATCCAGTAATTAAAGAAATTACAAGGGTATCAAAACCAGGCAGAAGGGTTTACTCATCAGTTAAGAGTATGCCTTTAATAAGGAATGGTCTTGGTATCTCAGTTGTTTCTACACCAAAAGGAGTTATGTCAGACTCGTCTGCACGTAATGAGAATGTTGGTGGAGAAATTTTATGTACAGTTTTTTAGTCAATTGAGGTTTTAAATGTCTAGAATTGGAAAAAAGATTATCGATATACCTGAAGGAGTTAATGTAACAATTAATGAATCAGAAATACATACAGCTGGACCTAAAGGCGAACTTTCGTGCGAAAATTTTTCGGGGACTAATGTTGTCCAGGAAAATAATCAGATAACAATCGCCCCAGTTGATGAATCACAAGCAAGTATTCAGTATTGGGGAATACAGAGAACCTTGTTAAATAATAATATTGTTGGGGTTACTGAGGGATATAAGAAAACATTAGAAATTAATGGAGTTGGTTATAAGGCTCAAATGAAAGGTAATAATATTCAATTATCTCTTGGCTTTAGTCATGACATAAACTATGAAGCTCCAGAGGGAATTAAGATTGAAACTTCAACACCTACAGAGGTTATTGTTAGCGGCATTGATAAACAAAAAGTTGGCCAAGTTGCCGCTGAGATAAGAAGTTATAGACCTCCAGAACCCTACAAAGGTAAAGGTGTTAAGTATAAGGATGAGTTTATTTTTAGAAAAGAAGGTAAAAAGAAGTAATTAAAATGGTTAGTAGAGTCGAAATAAAAAAAAGAAAAGTACGCGTTAGAAATAAACTGAAAAAGTCTTCATCAGATAGAATGAGGCTTTCAGTATTTAGATCTTCTAAACATATTTACGCTCAGGTAATTGATGATAATACTGGTATTACTTTAGCTTCAGCATCTTCATTAGAAAAATCATCATCTAGTCTTGGTTCAAATGTTGAATCTGCATCAAAGGTAGGATCAGATATAGCAAAGAAAGCTATTAAAGCTGGAGTTAGCGAAGTTTATTTTGATCGCGGAAGTTATAAATATCATGGCCGTGTTAAAGCATTAGCTGATAATGCAAGAGAAGCAGGGTTAAAATTTTAGGAGAATCTATTGTCTACACAAGAAACAAATCAAAGAGACGAGAGAGATAGTGAATTTATTGATCGTTTAGTTTTTATCAATAGAGTTTCAACTGTTGTTAAGGGTGGTCGTAGGTTTAGTTTTGCAGCACTTGTTGTTGTAGGAGATCAGAAAGGCCATGTAGGTTTTGGTCACGGCAAAGCGAGGGAAGTTCCTGAGGCTATTAAAAAAGCTACTGATGCTGCTAAAGCAACTATGATTAAGGTACCTCTAAAAGAAGGAAGAACCCTTCATCATGATATTGAGGGAAGACATGGAGCTGGTAAGGTTATTTTAAGATCTGCACCTCCAGGGACAGGTATTATTGCAGGTGGACCAATGAGAGCTGTTTTCGAAGTCTTGGGTGTTCAGGATGTTGTTGCTAAATCGATAGGATCTTCAAATCCCTATAATATGGTTAGGGCTACAGTAATGGCTTTAGGTAAGGTTAATAGTCCTAGGCAGGTTGCTGCCAGAAGAGGAAAGAAGGTAAGCGATGTAATTAATCAACGCATTACTGATAACGAAGTGTCTTTATAAGGTAAAATGATGGCGACTAAAAAAATTACGATAGAACAAATTGGAAGCGCTTTAAGAAGAAGCCCTGATCAAAAGCAAACTTTAGTTGGTCTTGGCTTAAACAAGATGCATAAAGTAAGAGTTCTTGAGGATACAAGTTCTGTAAGAGGTATGATTAAAAAAGTTAATCACCTTGTTAAGATTGTTAATGAGGAATAGTTAAATGAGATTAAATGAGCTTAGAGACAACCCTAATGCACGAAAATCAAGAACCCGTGTTGGTAGAGGAATAGGATCTGGAAAAGGAAAAACTGCTGGTCGAGGTCATAAAGGACAAAAATCTAGATCTGGTGTTGCTATAAAAGGATTTGAAGGAGGGCAAATGCCTATCCATATGAGGCTACCAAAAAGAGGGTTTAATAACTTCACTAGAAAAGATTTTGCTGAATTAACCTTAGGTAACCTTCAGAACGCAATAACAAAAGGTCTGATTGATAAAAATAATCCAATTACTGAAGTAGAGTTAAATGCAGCCGGTATAGTTAAAAAAAGTAAAGCTGGTATCAAATTGCTTAATAAAGGTGATTTAAAAGATAAAATTGAAATTTCTTTATCTAAAGCCACTAAATCTTGCGTCAAAGTAATTGAAGAATTGGGTGGTAAAGTTAGTATTCTAGAACTTCCAAAAGTTAAAAGAATTAGAAAAAAAGACGGTACTCACGAAGAAGAAAAAGAAATAAAGGCTGAATCAGCGCCGTCATCTCAAGATAGTGAAGAAATTAAAAATAAAGAGGTTGCTGAATCTTCAACGCAAGAAACAGCAGATAAATAGTAATGGCTTCAGTTGCTGAACAGTTAGCTTCGAATATAAGTCTCTCAGCACTTAAGAGTGCTACAGAGCTTCGAAAAAGGATATGGTTCACAATAATTGCTCTTATTGTGTATAGGTTCGGAACCTATTTACCTCTTCCAGGGATAGATATTGACGCTCTACGTCAAATTTTTGAACAAAATCAGTCCGGTATAATTGGTATATTTAATATGTTTTCTGGTGGTGCTGTTGGACGTATGGCAATTTTCTCTCTTGGAATAATGCCCTATATTACAGCATCAATTATCATTCAATTGATAGTGCCAGTTGTTCCATCCCTGAACTACCTTAAGAAAGAAGCTGGGGAAAGGGGTAGAAGGCAGATTAATCAATATACCCGATATGCAACAGTTTTTCTTGCAACCATTCAGGCTTGGGGTATAGCGGTTGGCTTAGAGGGTGCAACGGGTGTTGTTGTTGACCCAGGCGCATTTTTTAAAGTCTCTGCTGTTATTACTTTAGTTGGTGGAACTATTTTTCTAATGTGGTTAGGGGAACAAATCACGTCTAATGGTCTTGGCAATGGCATATCTTTATTAATTTTTGCAGGTATAGTTGCTGAATTACCAAGCGCTCTTTTTGGAACAATAGAGCTCGGAAGGCAAGGAGCTTTATCAATAGGCCTAATGTTTGGTTTGTTAATTCTTGTTTTGGCTACAATTACTTTTGTTGTCTTTATTGAAAGAGCTCAAAGAAGGCTTTTGGTTCAATATCCTAAAAGACAAGTTGGTAATAAAATGTTTGGAGGTGATAATTCTCACCTTCCTTTAAAACTAAATACTTCAGGTGTTATCCCTGCAATTTTTGCATCTTCTTTACTTTTAATGCCTATTACAATTGCGAACTTTTCTTCAGGTCAAGGACCTGATTGGGTAAATAGTGTTACAACGTTACTTGGAAGAGGTCAGCCGTTATATATGATAATATATGCAAGTCTTATAGTTTTCTTTTGTTACTTTTATACTGCAATAGTCTTTAACCCAGAAGATACTGCAGATAATTTAAAAAAACAGGGCGGTTTTATTCCTGGAATTAGACCTGGGGAAAGAACTGCGCAATATATTGATTATGTCTTAACTAGGCTAACGGTAGTTGGTTCTATTTACTTAGTATTAGTTTGCTTATTACCAGAATTTTTAATTTCTCGCTTTGCTGTCCCTTTCTATTTTGGCGGAACATCTGTTCTAATTATTGTAAATGTTGCAATGGATACCATGACGCAGTTTCAAGGCTACTTATTTGCTCATCAATACGAGGGATTGTTGAAAAAATCTAAGCTAGGAAGTAGGAAGCGCTAATGATAATTATTCTCCTAGGACCTCCTGGAGCTGGAAAAGGTACTCAAGCAGCTTTTATAAAGGAATATTTTAATGTTGCTCACATATCGACTGGGGATATGCTTCGTGAGGCTGTTAAAAATGAAACAATTCTAGGACTTACAGCTAAAGAGATTATGGCAAGGGGTGATTATGTTCCTGATGATCTTCTGTTAGAGATAATTAATGAAAGAGTTGGCGAAGACGATTGTAAAAATGGTTTTATTTTAGACGGTTACCCTAGGAACGAGACTCAGGCAAAGTCGCTAGATGCGATACTAAGCCAATCTAATAATTCAATTGATGGTATAATTCAAATTGATGTCGATTTTTCTGTTTTAGAAAATAGAATCGAAGGAAGAGCTAAGGATAACAATAGTGAAATAAGGGAAGATGATAATTTACAAGTAATGAAAAAAAGATTACAAGTGTATGTTGATCAGACTGAACCTTTGATATCGTATTACTCAAACCATAAAAACTTTATTGTTATCAATGGGATGAATGATATATCTAAAGTTTCAGAAGATATTAAAATTAATTTAACTAAACTGAAATAGTCTGTTGACTGTTTCGTTTTCAAGCATATAATCCGCGATTCTATAGGTTTCGCTTTTTTAGGAGGTTTTTTTGGCACGTATCGCAGGTATAAATATACCAACCAATAAAAAAGTTTTCATAGGTCTTACTTACATAAGAGGAATAGGTCCCAAAGTCGCATCTGATATATGTGATAAGGCAAATATTCCTTCTGAAAGAAGAGTTAATGAATTAACTGACTCTGAAGTTATACAAATTCGAGAAATTATCGAGGGTAATTATAAAGTTGAGGGCGAACTTAGAAGGGAAGTATCTACCAATATAAAAAGACTTATGGACTTAGGAAACTATAGGGGTTTGCGCCACAGAAGAGGTCTTCCTGTAAGAGGTCAAAGAACTCATACAAATGCAAGAACTCGCAAAGGACCTGCTAAGTCTATTGCAGGTAAGAAAAAATAAAAATTATAATTTAGGTTTAAAATAATGGCTGATGATAAAAAAAGAGTAAAACGTCGGGATAAAAAGAATATATCTAGTGGTGTGGCCCATGTAAATTCTACCTTTAATAACACAATGATAACTATTTCTGATGAAAAGGGTGATGCTATATCTTGGTCTTCGGCTGGTTTAATGGGTTTTAAGGGCTCCAGGAAATCAACTCCTTTTGCAGCTCAAATGGCTGCTGAAGATGCCGGAGAAAAAGCAAAAGATCATGGGGTTAAAACTTTAAAGGTAGAGGTTCAAGGACCCGGTTCAGGCAGGGAAAGTGCTTTAAGAGCTCTTCAGTCAATAGGTTTTACAATTACATCGATAAAAGATGTTACTTCTATTCCGCATAACGGCTGTCGACCCCCTAAAAGACGTCGAGTATAAAAGAAACATATTTAAGTAAGAATTAATTAAACTGTGAGGTTAATGTGATTATTGAAAAAAATTGGCGTGAACTCTTAAAACCAAGTGAGATAAATCTTAATCCGGGTCAAGACCCTGAAAAGTTTTCTAAAATAACTGTGGAGCCTCTTGAGAGAGGTTATGGCACAACTTTAGGCAATGCATTAAGAAGAGTTTTACTATCTTCACTCCAGGGTGTTGCGGTTTTTGGTATTAAAATTGATGGAGTTTTACATGAGTTTTCATCAATAAATGGTGTTAGAGAAGATGTTACTGATATCGTTTTAAATGTTAAAAAAATAATCTTTAGAGCAGATTTTTCTGGCGTTAAAAGGCTTACAATTGAAAAAACTGGACCAGGTGTTGTTACTGCAGGCGATATCAATCTTACTGATGATATCGAAGTGATTAATCCTGACTTAGTCTTGTGTACTTTAGATGATAATGCATCTATTCGTGTCGAATTATCAATTAAAACTGGAAATGGTTATGTTCCTGCTGAGCAAAATAGAGATGAAGATAGTCCAATTGGGATGATACCTGTAGATAGTCTTTTTAGCCCTGTCACAAATGTTGCATACAGCGTTGAAAATGCAAGAGAAGGTGAATCATTGGATTATGACAGATTAACTCTTGAGGTTGAAACTAATGGATCGGTTGCTCCTGAGGATGCCGTAGCTTTTTCAGCTAGGATACTCCAAGATCAATTGATGCCGTTTATTAACTTTGATGAGCCTGAGGAAGAGATTATTGAAGAAGATGAAAATGAACTTGAATTTAATGCAGCTCTTCTCAAAAAGGTTGATGAACTAGAACTTTCTGTTAGATCAGCAAACTGTCTGAAGAATGACAGCATTGTCTATATTGGTGATTTAATTCTTAAAAGCGAAAATGAAATGTTAAGAACTCCAAATTTTGGAAGAAAATCGTTGAATGAAATTAAAGAAGTCTTAACTGAGATGGGTCTTTCTCTTGGTATGGATGTGCCTACATGGCCGCCTGAGAATGTTGATGATCTTGCCAGGAAAGCATCCGATAAATTTTAATTAAATAGGTAAAGCAATGCGCCATAAAGTATCAAAAAGAAAATTAAATAGAACTTCTAGTCACAGAAAGGCTCTCTTGGCTAATATGGCTGTGGCTCTCATTAAGCATGAGCAAATTAAAACAACGCTTCCGAAAGCCAAAGAGCTTGGTCCTTATGTTGATAAATTGATAACACTTGGTAAGAAGGGTGATCTCAGTTCAAGAAGAAAATTATATTCAATAGTTCCAGAAAAACAATGGGGTTCAAAAGTTTTTGATACTCTTGCAGATCGATATAAGGAAAGAAGTGGTGGATATACTCGTATAATGAAAGCTGGCTATCGCTATGGTGATTCAGCTCCTATGGCCGTTATAGAGCTTGTTGATAGAGATGTTGAGGCTTTGGGACAAGATTCTGGTCCTGTTATTGAAAAAGATTTTGAAGAAATTGAGTCTTAAGCTGACTTAATTATTTTTTGAACAACATCAATTTTTTCAGAATTAAAACCTGCTCTGCAATAAGAAAAATAATATCTAAAAATTCTTTCTAATTTAGAATCAAAACCAAGATCCCTTATTGATTTAATTGAGTTAATAAAATCTTCATGCCAAATTCCCAATGTTTTTGCATAAGACTTTCCAAAGGAACTTGATTGAATCTCCTTAAGTCCTGATTTTTTATAATTTTCATTTAACTTTTCTTGTGAGGGTAACATTCCTCCAGGAAAAACGTATCTTTGAATAAAATCTACTGACTTACTATATCGTTCATAACTCTTATTATTTATTAAAATTACTTGTATACCGGCCATTCCACCTTTGGATAATACTTCTTTTATTTTTTTAAAGTAATCTATCCAGTATTTTTCTCCAACAGCCTCAATCATTTCTATTGAAACTACACGATCAAACTTTCCTTTTAAATCACGATAATCACATAACTCAAAGGTGACCTTATTATCAAGTCCTTGATTTTTAATACGTGATTTTGCAAATTCAAGTTGACTAGGGCTAATTGTAATTCCTTTTATTTCGCAACCAATATTTTTTGCTGCGTATTCTGCAAATCCACCCCAACCACAACCAATTTCAAGGATTTTATGATGTGATTCAATTTTAAGTTGATCAATTAATTGTTGGTATTTATTTTCTTG
>JABHUT010000053.1 GCA_018658685.1 Alphaproteobacteria bacterium | reverse complement strand
TTACTGCAAAAAGCTTTAGCGAATAAAGCCCATGATAATTACAAGACAATAATGCCAGGATATACACATATGCAAACTGCTCAACCAATTACAATGGGGCATCATCTTTTGGCTTATGTGGAAATGTTTTCCAGGGATAAAGGTAGAATGATGGATTGTAATGAAAGATTAAATGAGAGTCCCTTAGGATCAGGAGCACTTTCTGGAACTTCTTTTCCTATAAATAGAAAAATTACCGCTAAAGCATTAGGCTTCAACAATCCAATGAGAAACTCTCTAGATGCAGTTTCATCAAGAGACTTTGTGTTAGAGACAATGTCATCGATAGCCATTTGTTCAGTCCATTTATCACGATTAGCTGAAGAGATAATTTTATGGCTTTCAGATGGATTTAATTTTATTGAACTTCCTGATCAGTTAACGACTGGATCATCAATAATGCCTCAAAAGAAAAATCCTGACCTTGCTGAACTTGTGAGAGGTAAATCTGGAAGATTAATAGGATCCCTAATAACAATGTTAGTTGTTATGAAGGGTCTCCCAATGGCTTACTCTAAGGATCTTCAAGAAGATAAAGAGCCTACATTTGATGCGCTAGACAATATCTTGCTGTGTTTACAATCGATGACATCAATGATTGAGAATATGATACCAAATATTGAAAATATGAATAAAGCCGCATCTAGACAGTTCTCTACTGCAACTGATCTAGCTGATTGGTTAGTTCAGAACTTAAATATCCCCTTCAGGTCAGCGCATAAAATAACAGGGGAAATAGTTTCAATTTGTATTACCAAAAATATAACCCTTGATGAACTAGACCTAGATATATTAAAGAAATTTGATAAAAGAATAACTAAAGATATATTTAATGTATTAAATGCAGAAAAATCAGTCAGTAGAAAGGCTTCGGAAGGAGGAACTTCTCCGAAAAATGTTAAAAAAGCTGCTGTGCAGTGGTTAAAAAGACTAAAAGATGAAAAATAAAATAATAGTTATGTTTTGTATTATTGTGCTTACAATAGTCCCTGGCTGTGGAAGAAAAGGAGATCTTTTGCCGCCTCCAGATACTAATTATGATTTAAGTTTTCAAAAAAGATCATAAGGCAATATGCATGAATAGTTTTAATTACAAAAATGGTAAACTTTTAGTCGAAGACGTTAATGTAAGTGATATAGCTGAAAAAATAAAAACGCCTTTCTACTGTTATTCACTTAATCACCTAAAAGAACAATATATCAGATTGGATGAGTCTATAAATTTAGAAGATTATGAAATTTGTTTTTCAATAAAATCTAATTCTAATCAATCAATAATAAAAACATTTTCTAAATTAGGATCTGGTGCAGATGTAGTCTCGATTGGGGAGCTTAAAAGGGCTTTAAAAGCAGGAATACCAAGTAAAAAAATTGTCTTTTCTGGCGTAGGTAAAACTTCAGAGGAAATAAGATTCGCAATTCAAAGTGATATTCTAATGTTTAATGTTGAATCAATAAGTGAATTAAAAAAAATCTCCAAAGAATCTGAATATCTAAATGTTCAATCAAATATTTCCTTAAGAATTAACCCTGATATATCTGCAGGTGGAAATGAAAAGATATCTACAGGAAAGGCGCAGGATAAATTTGGTATTGATTGGAAAAGTGCAATTGAATCATATGATTTTGCAGCAAACTTATCCGGCATTAAAATTATCGGTATTGATTTTCATATTGGAAGTCAAATCAATCAAATTAAACCATTTGAAGAATCATTAGATCTTTTAATTGGTATCATAGGCGAATTAAGAAAAAAAGGCCATGAAATTAAAGTTTTTGATGTTGGTGGTGGCTTAGGTGTTCAGTATCATCCAGAAGAAAAACCACTAGACATAAATAAATATGGAAAACTTCTATCACAAAAACTAGGCGCCCTTAAATGTAAAATTGTGATTGAACCAGGTAGGTTTCTAACAGCAAATTCAGCTATACTTGTTACAAAAATAATATATGTAAAAAATACTGACAAAAATAATTTTCTTATTGTTGATGCAGCTATGAATGACTTCATAAGACCAACACTTTATGGGTCATACCATCAAATTATTACTATTAATGAAGATAAAAAAGGAAATCTATCTAAGTATGATATTGTAGGACCCGTCTGCGAAACTGGTGATTATTTTGCAAAAAAAATACCAATAGGAAATGTTGAAGAAGAAGACTTGTTGGCAATTAAATCAGTGGGAGCATATGGTTCAGTTCTATCATCAAATTATAACACTCGAGCATCAATAAATGAGATTCTTGTAAGTAATGATAAATTCGAAATTATCAGAGATAGAATTGAGGATGAGGAAATAATTAGTCGAGATAAAGTTCCAGATTGGATTTAACTAGTCTAATATTTCAATAAAAATATTTGATGCATTTATGGGATATTTTGAAAATTTAACCTCAAAGTCTTTTATCTCCTGATAATCAAAATAATCATTTCCAGATCTTACTGTCTCTTTTTGAAGAATTACGCCTCTTTCATCTTCAATAACTACAATTATTGATGGAACTCTTCGTAAATAATTTTCTTGATTAATTAAAGAACCACTTACAAAAAGTGTAGACCCATCCTGTCCTGCATCAATTCGACTCTTAAGGTTACTAATTTCAATACCTCTAAATTTTATAGATGGATCAAAAAATTCAACTACTGGAGAAAATATAGGAAACTGATCAACAAAAATGACTCTCTTATTCCAGGCAATAACAAAAAGTATAAAGATTAAAATAAAGGAGATCCAAATAATAAAATTTGATCTATCACTTTTTGGTTTATCAAAAGGAACTGGTAAAGGATGATCTGGTTTAATATTTTTATCGATAGTCTTTGATTCTTTTTTTGTTTTGATTCCTTGACTCGAGGCTGGCTCATAAAGCTTTGGAATATCGATTGGTTTTCCGTCTGTTCCTGAAGTCCATACTATAGAGCACCTTGAGCATTTAAGTTTTTTCGCAGAACCATTAAATTTTCTTTCATCAAGAAAAAAATTTGTTGCACATGCTGGACATTGAATAATCATTTATATCACTTTATCAAAAAATCATAAAAAATAATAAAAAATTTAGCGAGGTATTACCTTTATCATTTTACCAGATTTATTTTTATCCTTTGCATCATCAGTAAGCATAATAAGACTGCCATCAGGTGCTACTTTAATACTTCTTATCCGAGACTGAATTTCGTCAAACAAAATCTCTTCAGAAACAAATACATTGTCTTTTAAGACTATTCTTCTTACATCACCAGGAGACAAGGCAGAAATAAAAATACTACCAAACCAATCAGGGAATAACTCTCCATTATAGAAGGTCATATCAGAAGGGGCTATTGATGGAGTCCAAAATTTTATTGGTTGCTCCATTCCCTCTCTTGTTTTAAATGGAGAAATAATCGATCCATTATAATCAATACCATATGTTATCGATGGCCATCCATAATTCTTCCCTGGCTGAATAAGATTTAACTCATCACCACCTCTAGGGCCATGCTCATGACTAAATACTAAGCCATCACTATTAATAATAAGTCCTTGTTGATTTCTATGTCCATAAGTCCATATCCCAGGAAGAGAATTGTCTTTACCAATAAATGGATTATCTGAAGGAATTGAACCGTCAACATTAATACGAATTATTTTACCAAAATGATTATCAAGACTTTGAGCCTTTTCTCGGTGGTTAAAACCATCCCCAGAGGTGATTAATAAAGTATTGTCCTTTAGGAATAATAATCTAGCCCCAAAATGAGCTGATGTTGATCTATAGGCATCAGCGGTAAAAATTACTCTTACATCAATTAAAGAGTTTTTTTCTAATTTTGCTCTTATAACTTGAAGAGTTTTGCCTTGATTAGTATCTATAGAAAAAGAGAGAAAGATAAGTTTATTTTGAATGAAATTTGGATGAACAGCAATATCAGATAATCCACCTTGGCTTTTCACAAATACCTTTGGGAGACCCGTTAATGACTTTGATAAAATTCCTTCGCTACTAAAAATTTTAAGATTTCCCGTTAGTTCAGAAATTAAAATATCACCATTAGGTAAAAAATCTAAGCTCCATGGCCTATCAAGATCGTTAGTTAAAACTTCTAACTGATATACTTTCTCTGATGAATAACCTCCAATGCTAGTAAAAATTAGTGTAAATAAAATTAATATTTTTTTTATATATTTTTTCATTCAATTACCTCTTTTCAAAAAATTACTTATTAAGGTATCAAAGAAAAATCCACCCAAAAGACCAATAAAGCAAAAAACAAATAAGCCAAAGTTTTCTCTAGCACTTGAAATTAAAACTATGCCATCATATTTCATTATTATTAAACTCATCATTACATACATGCTCGTAAATCCAGCAATTGCATATGAAAATTTTGAATTTATTGGAAAGCGAAGTCTAATTAAAAAAGTAATTATAAAGGCAAGTAATAAGGTTATGCAAATAACGGTATAAAAACTAATAGGTATCCCCCACTGCAAAATAATTGGGGATACTCCACCTTTGATATCATGTGCAAGAGAAGAAAAAAGGATTAGAAACGATATATCAAAATTTTGACTTTGAAGCCAAAATAAATTCCACAAAGTATTCTGAGAAATTATAAATATACAAACAAAAGACACTGATAAAAAAAATGAAACCCCTGCACCAATAAATCTTTTCATTAATAACATTTTATTTAGTCCTTTTTTCTATTAGCCAGATGCCTATTGTAATAAAAATAAGGCCAAAACCAACTATAAAATTTATTCGTTCATTTAATAGAAAAATACCTAATATTAAAGCCCAAACAGGAATTAAATAATTAACAAGTGCTAAAAAGACTGGCCCCTTTAATGCAATAACTTTAAACCATATTACAGATGCAATTCCTGTTGAGAAAATTCCAAGAAGAGTTAAGCTTACGGCACTTTTTATTGATATTTCATGAATTTCTAAAGAAGAATTACTAAAAAAATAAGCTAAAAATAAGCCAATAATACTTCCGCAAATTAACGAACCTAGAGTTCTTTCGAAAGAATATTCTTGGGGTAAATTTTTTAAAAGAATTGAGGCAAGTGCAAATGAAAATGTCCCGGTAAGAACGGCTAGTTGGCCATATATAAATTCTGATTTATATAAATCAGTATTAATATTACCAAATCCAATCAAAAGAATAATACCCAAAAGTCCTAAAAAAACACCTAAGACCATGCGGATAGTTAATGTGTTATCTGCCAAAAAGAAATAGGCCAAAATTAGTGTAATAATTGGATTAGCCCCCATTAAAATCGCAACTAATGATGATGGAATAAATTGAGTTCCCCAGGAAATAATACTAAATGGAACTGAAAATCCAAGAAAACCAATAATTAAACTCCATTTCCAAAAATCAAGTGTCAGAGGAAGGTTTTTTCTTAAAATCAAAAAAAACGTTGTTATTGTTAAACACCCTATCACAAGTCTAAGCGACATAACCCAAAGAGGCGGTATTGTCTCCAATGATACTTTAAGCGCGGCAAATGAAGAGCCCCACATAACAATCAGAAGCAATAGAAGAATATATGGAAAAATATTGGATAGAATTTTTTTCATGACAATCTCGAAATATAGAATTCTAAATTCTAAATATTCCTTAAATAGACTAAGCGAAATAAATAAGATACAAAAATTAAATAACAAAATTTAATTAGAATAACAAATTTAATGAAAATAGAAAAAATTAGATCGATAAGAATTAAATGGATATTTTTCATAATAATTTTTTTAATATTGATGTATGATTTTTTATCATTTCTCTCTATTTCAAATAAACCCAATAACTTACCACAAGACAGTAAGAGTGTTATTATAGTTTTAACAGGCGGCCCAAATAGAATAGAAGAAGCTTACGGCTTATTAGAAAGTGATTATGGAAAAAAACTATTTATTGCAGGTGTTAATCCAATTGTTAAAAAAAGTGAACTCATTAGAATAATAAATCCAAATAACATTTTGAGTAAAAATTTAATATTTAATTGTTGTGTATCTTATGAGTCAAAATCTTATAATACTCAAACAAATGCACTTGAAGCGCTCAAGTGGTTAAATAAAAATGATCATAATGAAATTTTACTAGTTACGTCGCCAGAGCACATGCCAAGAAGTATTTATGAGTTTAGAAAAAATGCTCCAAAAATTAAAATTCAACCATGGATTGTAAAAAATAATCCAAATAAATCTATAATTAATTTTAAATATACAAAGAATATACTTACCGAGTACACTAAACTTAGTTTAACAAAGTTAAAATATTTATTTAAAAGGTCTTAATCAAATGAATATGAAAGAAAATTTTTATTCAATTACAAAGACAGGGTTTTTGATCTTTATCACAATGTTCATTGCAATTATTGGTTTACCTTGTCTCTTTCTTCCTAGAAAATATACAGCCATGTTAATACATAATTGGTCGAAAATTATGTTATTTTTATTTAGAAAACTTGACAATCTTGATTGGGAGGTTATCGGAGAAGAAAATATACCACGAGGTCCCTTTATAGTTGCCTCAAAGCATCAATCCATATGGGATACTGTATTTTTTACAGCCTTTTTTGCTGATGCAGCAATGGTATTAAAAAAAATAATTATATTTATTCCGTTTTATGGCTGGCATGCAATAAAAGCAAAAATGATATGGTTAGATCGTGGAGCCCACAGTAAGGCCTTAAAAAGGTTGATTAAACAAGGAGAAGAATGTTCAAAAAATAATAGACCTATAATTATCTTTCCTGAGGGAACTAGAAGTGCTGTAGGAGAGAAAGGTGAATATAAATCTGGTATATCGGCACTTTATAAATTTCTAGGAATTCCTTGCATTCCTGTTGCTCTTGACTCTGGCTTGTATTGGCAAACAAAAGGACTAGGAAGAAATCCTGGTAAAATTAGTGTTAAGTTTATGCCAGCAATACCATCTGGACTTTCTAGAAAAGATTTTGAAAGAAAATTAGAAGAAATTATAGAGGAGGAAACTAATTTATTAATAAATAAATAAATTATTATTCTTCAGATTTTTTTCTTCCAAAGTCTACATCGCTTTCTTCTTGTCCTGCGTCAATGATATTTTTTCTCACCTCTCTAGTTTTTTCAAAGTTAGAGAATAATAAATCAGAATCTTTTTTAATAACTGCAGCCTTTAACTTGGCCAAATCATTAGAAAACAAATCTAACATCTCTAAAACAGCATCACTATTATAAGTAAAAATATCACTCCACATTTTAGGGTCAGAAGCTGCTATTCTAGTAAAATCTCTAAAGCCACCAGCAGAGTATTTTACAACTTCTTTTTCAGTAACATTGGCAAGGTTATTCGCTGTCCCAACAATATTAAAAGCAATTAAGTGCGGTATATGGCTTGTTATTGCCAAAACTTTATCATGGTGCATTGGGTCCATTATTTCAACTTTTGATCCAATGGACTCCCAAAAATCCTTCACAAGATCAACTGCATTACTGCTATTATCCTCTGTTGGTGTTAAAATACACCAGCGATTATCAAAAAGTTCAGCAAAACCAGCATCTGGACCTGATTCTTCAGTACCTGCTATAGGATGACCAGGAACAAACTCAACACCATTAGGTAAAATATCTTTTAAGTCCTCAATAACAGTTAATTTTGCCGATCCAGTATCAGTTATTATACAACCCTTTTTTAAAAAAGGACTCATATCTTCAACTAATTCTCTAAAGGTAGATAAAGGCGTTGCTAAAATAACAAGATCAGAATTATTTACAGCATCCTTTAAATTATCTTTAACACTATCAACTAAACCTAACTCTATTGCTCTTTCTAAAGTAGAATTAGATCTAGCATAACCAGTAATCTGATTAGAAATATTTGATCTCTTAATGGCGAGTCCTATCGACCCTCCTATAAGACCTAGACCTAAAATACAGACTTTTTCAAACGTATTATTCATTTATTTTAATAGCTCCTCGAGAGAAGAAATTACTAATTTATTAGCCTCTTCAGTGCCTATTGTAATTCGCAGATAATCAGATAGATTATATTCTTTCATCTGCCTAACAATTAGGCCTTTTGAGCAAAGGAATTCATAAATTTCCTCGGCACTAAAATTTAAATTTGAGCCGGCTTCAATTAATAAAAAATTACAATCACTTGCCGTAACATTAAATCCTAAGCCTTTAAATTTTTCTTCCATTATTGATAACCATATAGCGTTATGTTTAACAGAATCTGAAACATGCTTTTGGTCATTTAAGGCAGCAATTGCTACTTTCTGAGCAGAGGAGTTTACAGAAAAAGGAATTCTAAGACGATTCAGGACCTCAATAACTTCTTTTGGGCAATAAGCCCACCCAACCCTTAGACCTGCCAAGCCGTAAACCTTGGAGAATGTTCGAGTAATAATAACATTACTATTATTATTAACTAATTCGAAGTAGTTCTTATAATTTTCGTCCTTAACATATTCAGCATAGGCTTCATCGATTACTAATAAAACATTACTAGGCAATTTACTTTGCAGCTCAATAATATCGTTATAAGAAATCATAGTGCCAGTTGGATTATTTGGATTTGCTATAAAAACCATTTTGGTAGCATTATTTGTTAAATCGAGTATTGATTGAATTTGAGTTTTAAAATTTATTTCTTTAGCCCTAACAACCCTCGCACCAGATGCTTTAATTGCCAAAGGATAAACAGCAAAACAATTTTCTGAAACTATAGCCTCGTCATTACCTCCAAGATAAGCCCTAGCCAAAAGGTGTAAAATTTCATCTGAACCACACCCACAAATTATTTTATCAGGAACTAAAGAATAAAAATCTGATAATTTTTGAATAAGATCATTATTTGAAGGGTCAGGATAAACTGTTATATCATTAAGAGCATCAATATATGCATTGGAAACTAGTTTACTTGGTCCAAATGGATTTTCATTTGAAGATAGTTTAAAAAATATTTCGATTCCATCTACTTTACTTTTACCGCCCTTATAGGACTCAAGATCATTTAGGTGAGAATTTGGTACAGGTTTTTTCATTTCTTTATTACTTCTTTTTTTATTTTAAATTAGTTTACTTTATCATTATCAAAAATATTAAAATAATCGTTAATTATTCTAAAACTAAACATTCCCTATTTATAATTAAATTTCTTGGAAATCGTTATATCATAACTTTAAATATCCATCCTAAATATAATTTTGTTTACAATTATTAAAAATGATATTAGAAGATAAATTACATTTTGAGAGGGTTAAGACCCTGCCAACCTGCATAACCTTGCGAAGGTGGTATTACAATGTGGCTTATAAGCAAAAAAAAGGTCCTTTCTTAATCTCAAATGTATTTTTTTGAATGGCTCTCATATGAGCTGGGTATTTGATATTCAGATTGTGCACCCTAGATTTCCTAAAAGCACTAAAGAGAGGAAAAAATGAAAACATTAATTTCTAAAAAACTTTTAACGTTACTGCCAGCTTTGGCATTAGCATTCTTAATTAATTCCATAACTTTTGCGCAAGTTTCTCATGCTCAAGAAAATGAAGCTTTTAAAAGCGCAGGTAAATGGCTGGTTGGACTGAAAGTCTTAAATCTTGACCCAGATGTTGATTCGGTTACATCAATTGGTGGTGAAGCTAAGGTTGATGATGATACTGTCCCAGAATTAGATATCAGATACTTTATAACTGA
>JABHUT010000052.1 GCA_018658685.1 Alphaproteobacteria bacterium | reverse complement strand
GGTATTGAAGGTTGGGTTTTAGTTGAATTCACTATTACTGAAACAGGAGCTGTTATTAATCCAGTAGTTATTGATGCAGATCCCCCCGGTATATTTAATAGATCTGCTATGAGAACAATAGTGAAATGGAAATATAAACCAAGAATTGTTGGTGGAAAGGCAGTTTCAAGGTCTGGCGTTCAGCATTTAATTACTTATGAATTAGAGAACTAGAGGTGAAGTTGATTATGAATAACGTTTCAAAAAGATTTATATTTTTTGTTTTAATTTTTTCTTTAGCTCTACCTTTATCAGTTGTGTTTGATGCACTAACTGTCAGCGATGTTTACGCAGCAAAAAAAGAAAGAAAGAAGCCACCAAAAGCTAGAAGAACTCAAACAATGTCAAAGAAAGTGGGTGCCGATTTCATTAAAGCCCAAGAAGCTCTTGGGGAAGAGCAGGGTGATAAGGCTTTAAAAATATTGAATAATTTATTAAGAAACCCAGATTTAAGAGATTTTGAGAAAGCAACGATTGTTCGTCTTAAGGGTTATGTTTACGCTGAACAAGAAGACTATCCTAAATCTATGAGCTTTCTTCAAGAAGCCCTCTCTTATAATGCTTTAGCACCTCAAGACCAGCTTGATTTACAATTCGGGATTGCACAACTATATCTTGCTATTGACCAGTGGGATAGAGGTTTATCTGAACTTTTAGAATGGTTTGATAATGCTGAAGCGCTTGGTAATCCTCCTGGACCTTCTGCACACGCACTTTTAGCGCAAATATACTTATATTTTGCATCAGAAACACCCAAAGATTCACCAGAAGAGAAACAGTTTTATAGGAAGGCCGAACCGCATGCTGAAATAGCGGTTTTACAAGCTGCTGAACCTAGAGAAAATTGGTATCAAATATATCTATCTATTCTTTTGTTTGATGATCGATATGAAGAGTCTCTTCCGCTTTTAGAGGCAATGGTGTATCGATTTCCTGAAAAGAAATCATATCATAGACAGCTTGCAGCACTTTATGCAGAATTAAAACGTGAAGACGATTCATTTTATATTCAGCAAATAATGTATTCAAAAGATATGCTTGAAAAACATGCGGAGCTTCTTAGGTTGGCTCAATTATACCTTTATTATGAAGTGCCTTATAAAGCAGCCTTGATCTTAGAAAAAGAACTAGAAGCTGAAAGAATTAAAGATGAAGAGAAAAATTGGGAACAACTTGCTAATGCCTGGTTATCAGCTCGTGAATGGAAAAAAGCTATTCCACCTTTAACAAAAGCAGCTGAAATGTCTGAGGATGGAGGTTTGTTCCTTCGTTTAGGTCAGACGTATATGCAAGAAGAAGATTGGAAAAATGCCGAAAAAAATATTCGTTATGCAATTAAAAAAGGCGACCTAGATAACCCCGGAAGAGCTTGGTTGTTATTAGGTATAACTAGAAATAAAAAAGGCATTAAGTTTGAAAATTCAGCACTTTTTGCATTTAAACGTTCTACTGGTTATGACGATATGGAGGCTGATGCAAGAAGGTGGGTTAAGGTAATTGAAGCCAAACAGGCAAGAAGAGAAGCAGATAGATTGGCTGCAGAAGCTGCTGAAGCAGAACTTGCTGATGACACCATTTATTTTAACTGATAAAATTATATAGCATCTAAATGCTGTATAATTGGTCTTCCTTCAATGCATTCACCTAATTTTGGTCCAGCATTTCTAAAATGATTGCTTTTTCCATGTAAGTCTACACTTTCTTGGTCAATATAGTGCTCCATAACTATATATGTCCTAGGTTCATCTCTATCCTTAGATATTTGATAAAAAATATTGCCTTTTTCATTTTCCCTAACTTCTCTCGAGAGATCAATAAAGGTTTTTTCAAATAAATCTTCTTTTCCTTCTTTCACTTTTATTGTTGCAAGAATGCATATCATTATAATCTCCTTATTTTCTGTTTATTTTTAACTTTAATAAAGTTTTTAAAAGATCTCTATTTTCGTTCGATAATAGTAAATTTTGTTTTTGAAGGTTATTTAATTGATCAAGAGCTTTATTAATATGTATTTCAGCATTTTCTAGCAATGATATATGCTTTCCTTCTCTTTCTTTATAAGTTTTTAATTCCGACTCTTGCCTCTCAATAAAAAAAGCAGCTTGTGATAGTAATTGTTTAACGTCTTCAGTTATAATTTCTTGGTTATTTGGCTCGATATCAATAATTTGACTTTCTTTTATAATAAGCTTTAATGAATTTTCGCTTATCAATAAGTTACCTCCCTCAGTTTCTACTGCATCAAGTTTACCTTCAGAAATCATTACTTTTAATTCATCTGGATTAACTCCAGCCTTTCGAGCTGCGGAGGCTAATGTTAAGACTCTCTCTTTATCGTCCATTTATTTACTCATCAGAATTTTTTTTATTTTTATCTTCTCTATAATCACCAAATTTTGAATCTCTGTCTGATAATGCTTTTGTTAGTCCTTCTTCTTTAACTTTTTTAAAAAACTCTTTAGCTGACTTAGTGTGCATTGATAATTGTTGCATTTCAGTTCCAGCTCTTATTCCTGAACGAATTCCCATAATTTCCATTTGTCTGTGAACAGCTCTTTTGTTAAATTGTTGAACATCATGTGGAACACCTGCAACATTTATAGCAACCTTTAAAACTTCTTCCTCTAATTTAATTTTTGGAAAAGATGCATTAGCAAAACCACAATCAACAGCTTCTTTTCCAGACATTGAGTTACCAGTTAACATTAGCTCCATTGATTTTCTCATTCCTACAATCCATGGATAAAATTGATTATCAGGAGGTGATATATTTCTTACAACTGGATATCCAATTGCAGCATCATCTGCTACATAAATGAGATCACATGATTGAGCTAACTCTGTCCCACCTGCCAAACAATAACCGTGCACTTGAGCAATTACAGGCTTTGCTAAATCCCAAATCTTAAAACAACCCTCAACAACATGTCTTGGCCAGTGCCCTAAACCACCTGCTGTATAATATGGATCAAGTTCATCCAAATCTTTTGTAAGATCATATCCAGCACTAAAGGCCTTACCCGAGCCCCTTATAATTGTAACACTTATATCTGGATTTTTATCATTAGACTCTAGGGCGTCAAATAGTTCAGTTCTAAGGTTGGTGCTCAAAGAGTTTCTTTTATCTGGTCGATTTAGTGTAATTCTTGAGACTTTTTCATGAGGTTTATCAACTATTATAGACTTGTAATTGGTCACTTTAATTCTCCAGTTTATTTTATTCTATAATCAAAGCTTAATTATTTGAATTATTTAATTTTAAAATATAATTCATCCTAGTTTTCTTTTGTATTATATAACCTTTTTCTTCTAATAATTTAATTAAGTCATTTTTCCAAAGTTCTTGATTGTTTTCAATTACGATGATTGTTGGGAGTTGTTCTTCATTTGCATCTTTTAAAAACGGTATAATTATTTTTTCTTCATTACCTTCGACGTCAATTTTCATTGCAGAAATTTTTTTAATACCTTCATCATTAATAAATCCCAATAAATTTTTTGCGGTTACTAGGTTTTTACCTTTTTTTGATATCACTCCTTGCCCAAGGTTTTCTTCAGGCGTAGAAAGATTAAATTGACCGGATTTATCCATCAAGGCAATTTCTCTCGGATATATCGGGATATCTTTATTTAAAGATACATTAAAAGATAAACGTTTAAAAAGGCCTGGATGAGGTTCTATAGAATAAATTTTTGTGTTATTATATTTTTTATAAGCATTCGCAATTGAAAAAGAATAAAGACCAATATTTGCACCAATATCTATAAAAATTGAATTATCTTCAGCTCTTTCAGCGATAAAATTTCGTTCCTCTTCTTCGAAAATCTGTGGGGAGAAGAGCGCTCTTTTTTCACTTACATTTCCTTTTGTATACATTCTTAGATTGTAATTAAAAAGGGTTGTATCTATACATTTTTTTGAAAAAATTACAGCGATACGTCTCAGGAGAAATATTATCCTTTTTGATAGCCAGGTGCTTCCTATAGACCTTGTTATTAATATTATAATACTTACTAGAGTATTAGGTTTGTAAAAACCAAACTTTGAATTGTTATCTACTGAAATCATTTTAATATTTTATTTTGAGTTTATTTTCTATTTCTAATAAACAATAACATATAAGATAGCATTATGAGTAAAAAAGAAAAAATATTTCGAACG
>JABHUT010000051.1 GCA_018658685.1 Alphaproteobacteria bacterium | reverse complement strand
TGGAGCAGGACTGGTTTCTATAAACAAAGCATTATGCATAGGTTCAAGTTTTTTGTGAATTTTTAATGCTTCATCAAAATTACCCTCTAAACAAAGATTTTGAAATTCCGAACAAAGCCTTGGGAGAACATTAGCGGTAACCGAAATGCAACCATTTCCTCCATTTTGCATAAACTCATAAGCAGTAATATCTTCTCCAGAAAATTGAAGAAAACCCTTGCTGCATTGTTCTTTTTGCTTTTTTACTCTTGAAAGATCGCTTGTAGCATCTTTAACGCCCATAATATTCTCAAGTTTCGATAATTCAGCCATAACTTCCAACGACATGTCAACTATGGATCTTGGTGGAATATTATAAATCATCACAGGTATGCCTAGAGAAGCATTATTGATCGCCTTAAAATGAGCAAATAAACCTTCTTGAGTAGGTTTATTGTAGTATGGGGTAACTACTAAAGCTGCGTCTGCCCCTGCACCCTCAGCATGCTTAAGTAAGCTAATTGCCTCTGAAGTTGAATTAGATCCAGCCCCAGCTATAACTGGAACTCTATTATTAACCTGATCAATGACAATTTCTACAACATCTCTGTGTTCTTTATGGTCTAATGTAGGGCTTTCTCCAGTAGTGCCAACTGGAACAATTCCATGAGTTCCTTCATCAATATGCCAATTTATAAGATTTCTAAGAGAAGTTTCGTCTATGTTACCGTTCTTAAAAGGTGTAACTATAGCAACTATTGATCCTTTTAACATATATTATCCTTTAAATTCATATACTTATAATACTAATCTAAGTTACTTTTAATTATTAAAGTAGAGATTAAATTTACAACTTTATTCAAATTAACTATATTAGAAGATGCATTAAATTAAAATATTTAATTAAAGACTTTTGATATTAAAGTTCTTAATATCTTACTTTAATTAATTTAAGGGGGAAATTTTGGATAAATCTGTTTTCGAGCCAACACCAAGAACAAAACACCCGGATCCCGCTTTAAGGGGCGATAAAATTACAGGTGATAGATATTACTCAAAAGAGTTTATGCAGAAAGAATGGGATCATGTATGGACAAAAGTTTGGCAGATCGCAGGTATAGCATCAGAAATTCCAGAGCCAGATGATTTTTTTGTTTATAAAATTGGAATAGAAGAAATTCTAATTGTTAGACAAGAAGATTTAACTATTAAAGCTTTTTATAATGTCTGCCCTCACAGAGGAAATATACTAGTTCATGTTGAAAAAGGCTTTTTAGAAAAATTTAAATGCACTTATCATGGTTGGACTTATAATACCGAGGGTGTATTGGTAGACCTACAGGATGCAGAGGATTTTGATGGTGGCAATCCATGTGGAAAAATAAAACTAAAAGAAGTTAAATGTGAAATTGGACTCGGTTTCGTATGGATTAATTTAGACGATAATTGTCAAAAATTTGAAGAAGCTCTTTACCCTATTCTTGAACACATGAAACCATATCAACCAGAAAAGTTTATAAGGGTTTTGAATATGACATGTGAAGTTGATTGCAATTGGAAAATTATACATGATAACTTTAATGAGTCATATCATCTACCTACTCTTCATCCAGAGCTTTCAGTTCATATTGAAAATGATTATAAGTTTTCTCAATTTGATATGTATGATAACGGGCATAATAGAATGTTAATGCCTGGGCATAAACCTGCTTTAGGTGATCAATCTCCAAATGAAGTTCAGTTTCCTTTAGATGCAGCATTAAAGGCATGGGATTTAAATCCTGAAGACTTTAAGGGTAAAGCTCAAGAAACAAGACTGGCAATACAAAAACAAAAAAAGAAATTATCAAAAGAAAGAGGATTTTGGCATTACGAATTTTTGACTGATGAACAACTGACTGATTATTATTTTTATAATTGCTTTCCAAATTACGATATAACCATGACACCTGATGGGATCCAATTTCAAAGACCACAACCTCACCCAACAGATCCAGAAAAGTGTCTTTTTGAACACTGGTGGCTTGTTCCTGAAATGGAGAGCTTATCAGGTTCGGCAACTTTTATGGGGTCTGATACGACTGAAGTTACTGCAGGTGAAAAAATGACAGAGACACCTCTAGGACCAAGACCCCTTAAGCCGGCAGAGCATGAGTGGGTTGTTTATCCTGAAGGGTCTATGGGTTTCGTGACCGATCAAGATATAAGTATGGCTATAGGTCAGCAAAAAGGTGTAAAATCAAAAGGATTTGAGGATGCAATTCTAACAAACCAAGAAAGGCGAGTAAGAAGGTATCACGAAGTTTTAAACGATTACATTGAGGGTAGAAGGTAGTCACTATACTCCGTAAATATCTTTTGCATTTTGAAAAAATAATTTATTTTTATCTTCGTTAGAATAATTCGAAACCATTTTTTTAAAGGCATTCCATAGTACATGATAAGAAATTGATCTTCTATCAACGGGAAAATTACTCTCAAACATACATCTATCAACACCAAAACATTCAATTGTGTGCAAATAGTAATCATAATGCATTTCTATAATTTGATCAGAGGTCGCCGGCTTATCTTGTTTATGAAAATTCCATCCATTCACTGGCATAGCTAATCCACCAAGCTTGCTGTGAACATTCTTATTTTCTGATAACTGGGAAATATCATCTTTCCACTTTTTAAATATTTCTTGTTTTTTACCTTGATAAGGCCCTACCCCCAACGGTCCACCAAAATGATCGTGAATAATAGTTAATTCGGGATAATCTTTTGCAAAAATACTTAAATCACTAATTTGATTATGATAATGCCAGGAATCAAAAGTTAAGTTTAACTTAATTAACTCTTCAGCACCTTTTCTAAAACTTGGGTCGTAGTAAATATTTTTTATTGGATTGCTGTGGGAGTTGTGAATTTCATTACTTTGATCCCAACCAGCAGCATGCCTAATCCCTTTGAATAAACCTTCGCCAATAAGAATATGTTGATTAAGAATATCCTTAACTTTAGATCCAAGCATCAAATCTGCAAAACTTATTATACCAATTATATTTGCAGAATTCGATGTTTTCTTTGCATCTTTAATAATCTTCATAACATATTCTGTTTCACCAATAGGCTTATATTTATCCTCCCCTTCTTGGTAATAACCTTGAGCACATTCCATAAAAATTGTGCCAACTATATTATGTCCGGAATTCGTATCTTCACTGAGGTGTTCTATTAGGTATGGAAAAGAACCTGCTAACTGATTATCTCCATTCCAAAGATGATGATGGGGGTCAATGATAGGTAGCTCAGGGTCAATAATTTCTTCTTTTACCAGAGCTAGCCAATCATAGTAACGTTTATGTTTATCATTAATTGTCATAAATAATCATAAATCGTAATTAAAAAAATTAATATAAAAAAAGGCCATATAAAATGGCCTTCTAATTAGTATTTAAAAGAATACCTTTTATTCAAAAGAATATGTAAGACGTAAACCGTATGTATCAGGCACGCCACCCCATTTTACGCTTGTTAAAACATTATCAAGAGCAAAATCATGATACTCTTCATCAGTAAGATTTTTACCAAAGAGAGTTAATTTTAAATTACTTTGAGAAAATGTATATGAAATACTAGCATCTAATAAACCATATGAATCGGTAATAATTGATTTAGTCATCGTGGCATTATTAGTAAAATCATCGGTATAAGAATATGAAATTCTCATATCAAGTTCTGCACCGTTTGCTAGAGGCTGATAATAATTTGCCATAATGCTATATGTCAGCTCTGGAACTCTTTCAAATTTCAATGCTTTAGCAGCTGCAGGATCTGTAATTGGGTCATATCCTGGCGTACCATCTGCATCAAACCCCAGGAATTTATCAAAACTTGCATCGGTATAACCAAGTGAACCCTGAATAGTAAATTGATCAGTAACATTTATTCGGGTTTCAATTTCTATACCTTCAATTGTAGCCTCAGCAGCATTAATTAATCTTTGAACCCTTCCTGTTGGACAAGCAGTAAGATCAACAACACAGTCTTCAAGAGCAAGCTTTTGAATGTCTTGATAATCTGCTTGAAATATAGCTACATTAAAAAGTAATCTTCCATCATTAAGAATAGATTTAAAACCAAGCTCGATACTGGTTACCTCTTCTGGACCAGGCTGACTATTAAGGAAAGAATCAATAGTTCTAGCTCTAGCGTCAAAAGATCCACTCCTGAAACCTTGGGTATAACTAGCATATATATTAATGTCATCATTTAGTGCATGTGTTATAGCTAACTTAGGAGTTGTATCACTATATTCCCCACCCCTAGATAATCCAGAAGAAGGTCCAGAACATGAGCTAAAGTCTAATTCGCAAGATCCTATGGCATTAAAAATAACATCCTTACTTTCTTCCGTCCAGCGTGCTCCAAAAGTAAGTTTAGTTTTATCAGTAAGTAAATAATCTAACTCTGCAAATATACCAATACTTTCATGAGATAGCTCTGTTACACCTGAAATATCTGCAACTCCGAAGTCCCTTCTTTCTCCAACAAACATTTCTTGATCAAAATAACTTAAACCAATTACATAATCTATTTTTTCAGAATTCGATCCCGCATAGCGAAGTTCAAAAGTTTTTTGTTCTTGTTCCTCGTGATTATCAGGAAAATGAAAAAGTGTGATTGGTGAACCATCAAAATCAGTACTTGAGTCATATGTTAACTCTCTGTGAGAAGCTATGCCAGTAAGAATTCCATTATCAGTTTTTAGATTAAACTCTCCAATAAATGTTTCGATTTCAAGGTCATTCCCACCCATCAGGTTATGATTTATTTCATATATATCTTCTGGAGGGGTATAACCATATAGTTGTGTTCTTCGTAATGCATCACTATTAACAAAATTCCTACTATTCGCTGTACCACTTTTGTCACTAAGAAATTCTGCAATAAGGGTTATTTCTAAATTTTCAGATGGTTTAATTAGTAACATTGGTCTCACAATTGTAAGATCAACATCTGGTTTTGTTCCAGAATCACCCTTCCCAGTTTCGTCATAACCCCTGGCAATAGCTCCCGCTTCTGGGATCATTGTTCCTCCATTGTTATCCTTCCAATAACCATCTCTTTCTCTTGACATAAAAGCAATTTTTCCAGAAACCTTATCGCTGAAAGGCCCTTCTATACTAGCCGATATATCTTTTCTATTGTAATCGCCAATTGTTAAGTCAATCTTTGCTCCGAAATCTCCACTTGGTCTTTTTGATCTTACAACTATTGCTCCACCTGTAACATTTCTTCCAAGAATTGTTCCTTGCGGGCCTCTTAAAACCTCAACAGACTCTCTATCAAACATATCAAGATTTGCTCCAACAGGAAAACCAAGATAAACGCCATCGGCTATAATTCCTACAGTCGGGTCAAGTGATCTTGTCGTTCCACTAACACCTATACCTCTAATTAAAAAATTAGGAGTACCTGCAAAAGTAGCAGATGGATGAAGGGTTGCATTTGGTACCATTCTTCCAATATCAGTTAAGTCTAAAGAATCTGATTTAATAATTAAATCTTCACTAATTGCCGTTACACTTGCTGGTAAATCTTGAGCTGCAATAGCATTTGCTCTTTTTTGAGATGTAACAACAATCTCCTCTATAGCAGAGAACTGATCTAAGTCATCCTGAGATAGTGCAAAAGAATTAACATTTAATATTGCTGAAAGAAATATAATATTAAGTAAAAAATTTTTCATAAGATAACTCCAGATATTTTTAATAAGTGTTACTTAATTATTTAAAAAATACAATTTATTGTCAACAGTAAAAAAACATCAATATTATATTTAAATCAATAATGAAACTTTACTGTCTCTAAGGGCTTTCTTCTAACCATTTATTTTCTTCTTTTTCTAAATCTTCTTTATTTTTATTATACTTTTCAAGAAGCTGAGACATTAAAAAAGAATCGCCTAGCGCCTCATCTGACGACATTCTAAATTCAAGATCGGAAACTTTTTTAGTTAGTTTTTTTATATTTCTCTCATACGAAAGTAGTGATTTCGAATTATCTTTCTTTCTTTTGGATGTTTGACTATTACCTTTTGACTTAGATCTCTCTTCACGTCTTTGTTCAATAATTAGCTTTTTATAGGCATCTAGATCATCATTGTATGAAGTGACAGTTCCATCCTTAATCAGTAAAAGCTCTTCAGCAACCGATTCAACTAGATGCGGATCGTGACTAACAATAATTATACAACCATTATAATTATTCAAGGCATCGATTAAGGCTGCTCTTGCATCAATATCAAGATGATTAGTTGGCTCATCAAGAAGCATAATATGAGGAGCATTGTAACTCATAATACAAAAAAGAAGCCTTGATTTCTCTCCACCAGATAGCTCCCTAACCTTTGTATCAGCCTTGTCTTTATTGAAACCAAATTTTCCGAGAATAGCTCTTATCTGATGATCGGCTTGCTCAGAAATGACAGATCTAAGAGTCTCAAAAGGCGTAAAAGAAAGGTCTAGTTCATCAGTCTGG
>JABHUT010000009.1 GCA_018658685.1 Alphaproteobacteria bacterium | reverse complement strand
GAAATTACCATGAACAGGTGGTTGCTCAGGAGTTTGCCACTCCAAAGAAGTTGCATTCCAAGGATTCTTTTCAGCAACAATTCCTTTTTTTGCACTCCAGAAAACATTAAAGATAAAAACTAGTTGTGCAAATCCAACTGCTAAAGCAGCAAGAGTAATAAAAACATTAAGATCAGCTGCTGAAGATGTATAAAGCGCTTCAGTTTGCCCCATTTCATAGTATCTTCTTGGAACACCTATAAAACCTAAATAATGCATTGGGAAGTATATTAAATATGATCCAACAAAAGTTACCCAAAAATGGAAGCGACCCATGCCATCATGCAGCATCTTTCCGGTGATAAGTGGGTACCAATGATAAATAGCGCCCAATATAACTAATACTGGCGCTATACCCATAACCATATGAAAGTGCGCAACAACAAAATATGTGTCAGAAAGTGGAACATCTACAATAACATTTCCAAGAAAAAGACCTGTCAGTCCGCCATTTAAAAACGTAACGATGAATCCAAGACAAAATAGCATTGGAATCGTCAGATTTATATTACCTCTCCACAAAGTTAAGATCCAATTATAAACCTTCAGGGCCGTTGGAACAGCAATAATAAGAGTTGTTGTAGCAAAGAAGAAACCAAAATATGGATTCATACCACTTACATACATATGATGAGCCCAAACAATAAAGCTAAGAGCGCCGATACCAACGATAGCCCAAACCATCATTCTAAAACCAAAAATATTTTTACGTGCATGAATAGATATCAGATCAGATACAATTCCAAAAGCAGGCAAGGCAACAATGTATACTTCAGGATGTCCGAAGAACCAAAAAAGATGTTGGAACAAAATTGGGCTTCCGCCTCCATATGTTAGGTTTTCACCAAACTCCACTAGGGCCGGCATAAAGAAACTTGTAAGCAAAATCTTATCAAACAACATCATAACAGCACTTACAAATAACGCTGGAAAAGCAAATAAAGCTAAAACTGTAGCTGTAAAAATACCCCATACTGTTAAAGGCATTCTCATAAGGGTCATGCCTCTTGTTCGGGCCTGAAGGATAGTAATAACATAATTTAAACCACCCATTGTAAATCCAACAATAAAGATACAAAGGGAAACTAGCATAAGTATTATTCCACTTTCTTGGCCGGGAGTTCCACCTAAAATTGCTTGCGGCGGATAAAGTGTCCAGCCGGCTCCTGTAGGCCCACCAGGTGTAAAAAAACTTACAAATAAAACTAAAACTGCTACGAGATAAGTCCAATAACTTACCATATTTAGATATGGGAAAACCATATCTCTTGCGCCAACCATTAGAGGTATAAGATAATTGCCAAAGGCACCAAGAAATAAAGCTGTTAAAAGATAAACAACCATAATCATCCCATGCATGGTAATAAATTGATAATAAGTTCCCTCGCTGATAATTGAAAGTTCAGGGAAAGCAATCTGAATTCTCATAAACCAAGATAAAACAAGAGCAACAAAACCAATTGCAAAAGCCGTAAGACCATACTGAATGGCAATTAATTTTGCATCTTGAGTGAAAACCTTTTCAGTCCACCAGCTTTTAGCATGATAGAGTTCGACTTCTTCTAACTCACTTTCTGGGATTATAGATTCTGACATAATTATTGACCTCTTTCTAACTAATTACTTTTATTAAAAGCTAATTCTTTATTGTTATCTAATCTCGCTTGTTCTTGAAGTGCTTTAAAAGTTGACTGTTCATTTAGCCAATCTTTATAGGCATCAGCTTCGTCAACTTGAACAAAACCTCTCATTGCATGATGACCTACGCCACAAAGCTCAGCACATAAAATTTCATAATTTCCAGCAACTGTTGGTCTTATCCAATAAAAGGTGACCATGCCTGGGACTAAATCCATTTTTGCCCTAAACTGAGGAACATAAAAATTATGCAAAACATCAATAGATCTTAATAAAAATTTTACTGGCTTATCATGCTCTAAATGAAGATCATCACCTTCGATTAAAATATCATCTTGACCATTTGGATCGTTCTTATTCATACCAAAAGGATTATCTGCATTAATATTTCTAGCATCAGTTGTTCCTAAAATTCCATCTTCACCTGGAAGCCGGAAGCTCCAATACCATTGCTGACCCATAGCCTCAATCGGCATAGCGTCCTCTGGTGGTGAAACATAATCATCCCAAACGATAAGACCAGGAGCAAGCAATCCAGCAACACCTATAGTTGTTAAAACAGTAAGAATAACTTCTGCTTTTTTACTTTCAGGTTCATATGCTGCTCGACGACCATCTTTATTTTTGAAGCGAATAACGCAATATGTCATAAAGCCAAGCACTGCAACATATACACCGCCAGTCATCCAAAAAGTTAGTTCAATTGTGCTATCAATATTAGACCAATTAGATGCTATTGGTGTCGAATACCATGGGGTAAAAATATGAAAAAGTACTGAGCCAATGATTACGACTAAAAGAATAAAAGGTACCATAAAAATCCTCATTTTGAGTATGCTTTGACTTAAAAATTTGATTCTTTAAGTCACGAAATTTCTTGGCTCTCAAATTACTTATTGTCCTGATAAAGTCAAGAAATACTAAAGTCACAATATAAGTCTTTTAATAATCATTTGTTTAAGGCAGTTTAGTGATTGCAAACATTTGAGATAAAATTTTATGCTTTCTTTTTTTAAATTAATGGTCAATCTTTTTAAGGTAAGAATAAGCTTAACAATAACCTTGTGCGCGGTTTCAGGCGTTTTTATCATGCCTAACAATTTGCTAAGCTGGTTTGAAATATTCATTTTAGCGTTATCTACTTTTCTTGCCTCAGCAGGCTCTAGTGCATTTAATCAATACTTTGAAAGAGACTTAGACGCTCTAATGCCCCGTACATCTGAGCGACCTTTTGTCACAGGAAAACTAAGCCCAAAAACAATTTGGCCAATAATATTTGGATTAATCATTTGTGCTGGATTAATGCTTTCATTTTTCATTTTAAATCCTTTTTCCGCTTTCTACAATTTCCTTGGAGCTCTTTTTTATGGAGGTATTTATACAATATGGCTAAAAAGAAAAAGTATTTGGAATATAGTTATCGGAGGTTTAGCTGGAAGTTTTGCGACACTAGCAGGTTCTGCGGCGGTAAGCCCATTACTATCACCTGAGGCAATAATTTTATCAGTTATTTTATTTTTATGGACACCACCTCATTTTTGGAGCTTAGCAATGGCTATTGGTGATGATTACAAAAAAGCAAAAATACCCATGCTCCCTAATATTATTAAACATTCTACAACAACATATATAATTTTCTTTCATACAATTGTATTAGTTTTTGTTTCACTTTTACCTGCTGTTTATAATATGGGTGTGGTTTATTTAGCTGGAGTTATTCTTGGTGGAAGTTACTTCATTTGGACAAGCTTATTACTGACTATAAAAAAATCAAAGGATGCGGCTATGAAAAACTTTTTTGCTTCATTTATTCAATTAGGTCTTTTGCTAGTTCTAATAATAATAGATGGAATAATTGTTTTATAAATAAACTAATTACTAAAACTAATTACTATAAGCCCCATATTCCTCTAATAAATTTTCAATTCTTTTAAAGTGCTTTATTTTTGCCCATTGTAATGCTGTTCTTCCAGTCAAATCAGTATCATCTGGGTAAGCCCCCCCCTCGAGTAAGGCCGAAACGGCTTCATAATTACCAAAGCGAGATGCAATTATTAGAGGTGTTTCTTTATTTGCCCCATACCTATCAGGCTTTGCACCAAAATTAATTAGCTCATTAATTATAGAAATATTATTTTTACGAGCAGCTATGGAAAG
>JABHUT010000050.1 GCA_018658685.1 Alphaproteobacteria bacterium | reverse complement strand
TTCCTTTTTCCAGTCCACACGAAACCATCTTTTCTTATTAGTATTATGCCAACAGCTTTTCGCATCTTTAAATCACCAATTTCATGATTTTGACTTTTCATTTAATTAATCCTCTTAGTATTAATTATTCTTTTATTTAAACTTGATAAAATCTCTATGGCTTCAACTAACTGTTTATCTTTATTTTCATCTTTAGGGATATAGGCTGATGAACCTGATTCTTCTCCTTCTCCCTTATTTTTGATATGTTGATTTAACTGAGTTTCTCCTACTTGGAAAAGGTCTGAATTTTGATCATCTTCTTTATTTTGATCTATTATAAAATCTGGAGTTATACCCTTTGCCTGTATTGATTTTCCTGACGGGGTATAGTATTCAGCTGTGGTTAGTTTAACGGCTCCATACTTTTCCTTTTGAGTAAAGAATAGTTTATTTTTAGTTAACGGAAATAATGTTTGAACCGATCCTTTTCCAAATGTTCTTGTTCCCAGAATAATTGCTCTATTATTATCTTGTAATGCCCCAGCAACGATCTCTGATGCAGAGGCTGAGCCTCCATTTACTAGTACAACAAGGGGCTTGCCTGAGATTAAATCACCTCTTCTTGCTGCATACTCACTAATTGTTTTTTCAAATCTAGGTCTTTTTGTTGATACAATAAGCCCATTATTAATGAACATATTTGAAACTTCAATTGCTTGGCTTAGTAAGCCACCTGGGTTTCTTCTTAAATCTAGGATGTAGCTCTCTATTTTTTTTAGAGGGTTATGTTCAAGTTTAATGATTTCGTTGTAGAGTTTTTCTGCAGTCTTTTCATTAAAAGCTGAAACCCTAAGATAACCAATGTTTTTATCTTTACCTTCAATCTTTGCTAATATACCGGGTATCTTGATTATTTCTCTAATAATTGTCAGATCAAATCCATCCTCGATACCCTCTCTTGCTATTGTAATTTCTATGCTAGTATTTTCTTTACCTCTCATAAGGTCTACTGCTTCTGAGAGGCTTTTACCCAGAACAGCCTCTTTATTAATATGTGTGATATAATCACCTTCAGATATACCGGCTTTATAAGCTGGTGTACCATCGATCGGAGAAATCACTTTTACTAAACCTCTTTCCATAGTGACTTCAATTCCAAGACCAGCAAATTCGCCCTTAGTATCATTTTTTAATTCTTCAAAGTTTTTTGGGTTAAGGTAAATTGAATGTGGATCAAGAGATTGAAGCATACCATTAATGGCCGACTCAACTATTTCATTCTCATCTGTTTCATCGATATATTCTTCTTTAACAAGCTCAATTATTGATTCTATAAGATCTTTATTCTCCTGGGTTATATCGTTTCCCGCAAAAAGCTCAAAGGATGAGTTATTTATTATAAAAATACTTAAAGCTAGTAATAAAAATCTTTTTAGATTATGCATTTGAAATAATTTCCTTGGATTAATCTTGGTGACCTAATTTATATAAAAAGAAACATAATTCCTAATTAATTTCTATGGTAAGGATGGTTTTTTATTATAGTTACCGCTCTATATAATTGTTCAAGTAACATTATCCTTAATAACATATGAGGCCATGTTACTCTTCCAAATGAAATGACTTTGTCTGACTGGGATAGGATTTCTTTTTTGAAACCGTCTGGGCCACCTATAAAAAAAACCATCTCAGGTGAATCCATCAATTTATTTGATAAGAGCTCAGAAACTTCGAATGAATTACATTGATCGCCGGTTTCGTCTAAGAAGATATTGTAGCTTTCTTTACTTAAATTTTTTTCAAAGAATTCGCCTTCTTCTATCTTGCGCGCATCAATTGAATTTTTCTTTGAAATTAAACCTTCTTTAATTTGGAGATTATTTATGCCGATATTTTTACCTAATTTTAAAATTCTTTTCTTGTAATCGTTTTGCAGCTCTAAGAGAGGACTATTTTTGAGTTTTCCTATAGAAATAATACCAAGATTCATCTTATATATTGTTTGATTTAATTTCTAATGATGGTGACCATAACTTTTCAAGATTATAAAAATCTCTGACTTCTTCCCTAAATAGATGAACTATTATATCTCCTCCATCTATTAATACCCAGTCACCCTTTTCAAGACCTTCAGCATTTATACTTTTTAATCCATATTCCTTTAAATTATTAACAATTCTTTGAGCTAAAGAAGAGACGTGTCGACTCGAGGTTCCAGTAGCTATAACTAAATGATCGGCAATATCAGATTTTCCTTCTAAAGGTATAGAGGTGATATCCTTAGCTTTATTATCATCTAGATTGGATATGATTTCTTTTAATAATTTTTTACTCACATTTCTCTCCTAATCCTTGTTGAGGAGATATCATTCATCGGTCCATTAATAAAGGTAAAACATGGTGTTTCTGTATTAATTAAATCTTTAGAATGCTCCGCATCAATTTTCTTAGCATTTTTTTTAAGTTTTTTTTCTACATCTATAAGAGGGTTAGTTGCTCTAGGGTAAATTGCTAAAGGAATTTTTTTTATAAATTCTTGCCAATTTTTCCATTCTTCAACCTGCGCAGCATTATCAGATCCCATTATCCAAATAAACTTTACTGTTGGGTAGGATTCTTGAAATATAGAAATTGTATCAAATGAATATTGTGTATTTATTGTCTTTTCGATATCAGTCACAATAAAATTTGAAGATAAGGCAATATCCTTTGCACTTTCCATTCTCTTTGCTAGAGGCATAAGTGAGTTTTTATCTTTTAGCGGATTGTGAGGGGATACTAGCCAAATAACTAAATCCAAACCTAATGATTTATAAGCTTCATTGGCAACCTGATAATGCCATTCATGCGCTGGGTTAAACGATCCACCAAAAAGACCAACCTTTGAATTCTTTGGTAAAATAATCTCATCTGATAATATTTTTGACATTAAGACCTTGTTTGTCCTGATCCGCGAACTACATATTTGAAAGTGGTTAGTTGCTCAACACCAACTGGTCCCCTAGCGTGAAATCTACCTGTTGCAATGCCAATCTCTGCACCCATACCAAACTCTCCACCATCTGCAAATTGCGTTGACGTGTTATGCATTACTATTGCACTATCAATTTCTTTCAAGAAGATTTCGGCTGTTTCAGTATTTTCGGTTACTATTGAATCTGTATGATTTGTTGAATGTTTATTTATATGATCAATGGCTCCATTAATTCCTTCAACTATTTTGACGCTAATAATTGAATCTAGATATTCCGTATCCCAATCAGATTTAGTAGCAGGAATAATATCTCCAACAATACCCATGCTTCTTTCACAGCCCCTAACTTCACAACCTGAATTTTTTAGAACTTTGTTCAGTTCGGGAAGAAGATGTGAAGCCTTTGCTTCGTCTATTAAGAGTGTTTCAGCTGCACCACATATACCTGTTCTTCTCATCTTAGCATTTATGGTTATATCTTTAGCTTTTTCAATGTCTGCATCTTTATCAATATATAAATGACAAATCCCTTCTAGATGTCCAAAAACAGGAACCTTGGCTTCATTTTGAACTCTCTCTACAAGACTTTTTCCACCCCTAGGCACCACAACATCTACCGTACTCTCTAGTCCAGATAAAAGATAACCTACCGCACTTCTATCAACAGTAGGTATAATTTGAATTGAAAATTCTGGAAGATCAGCTTGTATCAAGCCTTCTTTTAAAAAATCATAAATAGCATTAGAGGAATGATGACTCTCTGATCCCCCTCTAAGGATAACTGCATTACCTGCTTTAATACATAATGCCCCTGCATCAGCAGTCACATTTGGCCTACTTTCATAAATTACCCCTATAACACCAAGAGGAGTTCTTACTCTTTCAATATCTAAACCATTTGGTCTTTGCCACTTTGCCATTTTTTGACCAATAGGATCTTCTAGACTTGCTATTGACCTCAATCCATCTGACATTGATTTTATTCTTTCTTCATTTAATATCAGTCTATCTAAAAATGATTGTGAAATATTATTTTCTTTAGCTCTCGCAATATCTTTATTATTAGCATCTAAAATATTGCTGACATTCTGATCAATATTATCTGCCATATAGTGTAACGATTTATTTTTTTGTTCAGCCGATGCTAGGGCTAATTTTTGCGAAGACTTCTTAGCTTCATTCCCCATCGCCAATAACACTTTTTTTATTTCTTCAGACATTTAACTCTCTTGTTCACCGGAATAAACAAGATTATTCCTATGTATTATTTCTGGTTTATCCATATATCCAAGTATTACTTCAATTTCCTTGGATTTCTTTCCCACTATCTTATTTAGATCTTCCGAGCTGTAGTTTGATAGACCTCTTGCAATTTCTATATTCTTATCATTGAAAATAACTAAAGTATCACCTTTGTCAAAGTTTCCATCAGTCCCTATTACACCTGCGGCTAGTAAGCTTTTACCATTAAGAAGGGCTTTACTTGCCCCTATATCAGCAAATATTTTTCCACTAGGCTTTAATTGACCGGATAGCCAAACTTTTAAAGAATTTTTTGATGAGTCCTCAGGCTTAAACCATGTACAATTAACACCTCTTTCAATCGACATTAATGGTTCTTTATTATTACCTGAGGCGATTATCATATTACTTCCGACTGACATACAAATTTTTGCTGCTTCAAGTTTCGTTATCATTCCCCCACTGCCTAATTCGCTTGCATCGCCAGCCATAGATATTATTTCATCATTTAGATTGCTTACTTCCTTTATAAGATAACTTTCTTCTTCTTTTGGATCTCTAGAGTACAAACCATCAACGTTTGATAATAATATAAGACAGTCAGCTGAAAGCATTCCCGCCACTCTTGCTGCTAATCTATCATTATCTCCATATCTTATTTCAGAGGTTGCGACAGTATCGTTCTCATTAATTATTGGTATATAATTATTTTTTAATAATTCTTCAAAAGTAGAGCGTGCATTCAAATACCTTCTTCGATTTTCGGTATCATCGGCAGTTATTAATATTTGTGCGATATTTAAGCCTTTATTTTCAAGTGACTTTTTCCATCCATTTATTAATTTTATTTGCCCTATGGATGATGCCGCTTGACTTTCAGATAGCGATAGATTTTTTTTCTCTTTATTAATTTCATTACCAAGAGAGACTGCTCCAGATGAGACAATAATTATTTCTTTATTTTGCTCTCGGAGTCTAAGTAAATCAGTGGCAATAGAATCTAAAAATCTTTCATTTATATTGCCATCTTTACTTGTAACAAGGGAAGAGCCAACTTTGATTACAATTCTTGATGCTTCAGATATATTATTTATGGTGACCATTTCTTTGTATCTTCTTTAATTTTCTTTTCTT
>JABHUT010000049.1 GCA_018658685.1 Alphaproteobacteria bacterium | reverse complement strand
TATTATTTAAATGAGCAAATGAAGGCAATACAAAAAGAATTAGACGATGATGATGAGGGAATAGATGATATTGCTGAGATTGAAGAAAAGATAAGAAATACAAAACTATCTAAGGAAGCTCTTGAGAAGACTAAGAATGAATTAAAGAAGCTTAAACAAATGAGTCCTATGTCAGCCGAGGCAACAGTGGTAAGAAATTATCTTGATTGGATATTAGATATTCCTTGGGGTAAAAAGAAAAAAGTTAAAAAAGATATTGGGATAGCTCAAAAAACCCTTGATAAAGACCATTATGGTCTTGATAAGGTTAAGGATAGAATTACTGAATATTTAGCTGTTCAAAACAGATCAAAAAAGATTAAAGGCCCAATATTATGTCTTGTTGGACCTCCTGGCGTGGGTAAAACCTCCTTAGGAAAATCTATAGCCGCGGCCACAGGAAGAGAGTTTATAAGGATGTCTCTTGGAGGTGTGCGGGATGAGTCGGAGATAAGAGGTCACAGAAGGACTTACATAGGCTCAATGCCTGGGCGAATTATTCAATCACTTAAAAAAGTAAAAACATCTAATCCACTTTTTTTATTAGATGAAATTGATAAGCTAGGTTCTGATTTTAGAGGTGATCCTGCCTCAGCACTTTTGGAGGTGTTAGATCCTGAACAAAATAGCGCTTTTAATGATCATTATCTTGAGGTGGATTATGATTTATCGCAAGTAATGTTTGTTACAACAGCAAATTCCCTCGATATACCTCAAGCTTTAGCGGATCGAATGGAGATAATTCGAATTGCTGGTTATACAGAAGATGAAAAGTTACAAATTGCAAAAAAACACCTAGTCGAAAAGACAAAAGAAAATAACGGTCTAGAAGATAAAGAGTGGACTGTATCTGATGATGCTATTCAATCGGTAATTAGATATTATAGTCGAGAGGCAGGGGTTAGAGGGCTTGAAAGAGAAATAAATTCTCTAGCGAGGAAGGCTGTAAAGGACATAGCTTTAAACAAAAGTGATTCGGTAAATGTAACTTCTGAGAATATTTCTGATTATCTTGGTGTAAAAAAGTACAGATACGGTAAAACCGAAAATGATAATCTTGTGGGTGTGGTAACAGGTCTTGCATATACAGAGGTAGGTGGTGATATACTTAATGTTGAAGCCGTGATGCTTCCAGGTAATGGTAAAATCAAAGCAACAGGAAAGCTTGGCGATGTAATGAAAGAGTCAATTGATGCGGCATCATCTTTTGTCAGGTCTAGGGCGGTCAATTATGGTATTGAACCACCTATTTTTCAAAGAAAAGATATTCATGTTCATGTACCTGAGGGTGCTACTCCAAAGGATGGTCCTTCAGCTGGTGTAGCTATGGTAGTTGCTATTATCTCAGTAATGGCGGAAATCCCTATAAAAAATGATGTTGCTATGACTGGAGAGATGTCTCTTAGAGGAAGAGTTCTTCCCATAGGCGGATTAAAAGAGAAATTATTGGCTGCTACTAGAAGTGGTATAAAAACTGTTCTTGTTCCGAGTGAAAATGAAAGAGAGTTATCTGAAGTGCCCGAAAATATTAAAGAAAAGCTTGATATTAAATTAATTTCAAGCATCGATGAGGCTTTGGATTATGCTTTAACAAAAAAACCTGTTCCGATTAAATGGGACGAAAAAGCATGGTTGGCTGAACAAAAAAAGGGAAATATTGACACCTCGGTTACGCCTCAACAAACTACGCATTAAATTTTTTTTAATTAAATTTTTGACCAATGAAGTTTTTAAGGCATACATTCTAGTTAATTAACAACTCAGGAGGATGATATGAATAAAAATGAACTTATTGACGCAATTGCAGGTGGATCTGGATTAAGTAAAGCTGACGCAGGTAGAGCTCTGGAAGCTTTTCTTGGATCGGTAACATCAACTCTTGCTTCTGGCGGTAGTGTAAAAATTACTGGCTTTGGAACTTTTTCAGTTAGCCATAGAGCGGCAACAACTGGAAGAAACCCAAGAACTGGTGAAGCTATTCAAATTGCTGCATCAAAAAATGCTAAGTTTAAATCTGGTAAAGGTTTAAAAGACGCAGTTAACTAAGATTAACTTACTTTAGGTGGCAAATTCTTTTTGCCACCTAAAATTAACTCAAACTAGAACCTCAAAACTATATTAAACTTCCTTACCTTTTTTAGGATTTTTATGTACTTAATTCTATTTAGGTTATATAAACTTTCAAATTAATAAGAATTTAATAAAGCCTAATTTAATGGGCGGTTAGCTCAGTTGG
>JABHUT010000048.1 GCA_018658685.1 Alphaproteobacteria bacterium | reverse complement strand
TCTTGAACGCTCAACTAATTTTCCAATTTCTTCTTTTGCTGACATAGTAAAATACCCTCTAAATTAATAGTAATTTTAAGAATTATCTATCAGTTAACTTAAACAGTCAAATACTGAATATTACTAGATTAAATCAATATATAATTCATAAATCACATAGCAAATCAACACATCAGTGTCGAGATATTTTCATTTAACTTTAGGCTTTTTCAACTGGAAACCCTGCATTTACCCAATCAGGAAAACCACCAAGATTATATACAGAACTAAATCCTAAATCTTTTAATGCTTTTCCTGCTAAAGCTGCACGTGCTCCAGCTGCACAATAGAGGATAATTTTTTTATCTTTAGTGAAACCATTAACGCCATTTGGATTAGTTTCTTTGTTTTGAAACTCTATTAATCCCCTAGGAATATGAACAGCATCTTTTATTTTTCCAGTCATAGCCAATTCATTAATTTCTCTAGTATCGATAATCAGGGCACCATTGTTTTGCATATCTAGTGCTTCTTCTGGTTTAATTTGAGGAACTTCATTGTATGCTTCTTGAATTATTTCTTGCATTGATCGTGTCATTTTTTAACTCATTATTTTATTTTATATTTTATCGGAAGTGATTTTAGTCCTGATACAAAACTTGCCTTTACCCAGGAGGGCTCTCCATTTAATTCTATTTTTTCAATTCTTTTAAAAAGCTCATTATATAAAATTTCCATTTCCATTTTTGCTAAATGTTTTCCTAAGCATAAATGAGCTCCAAAACCAAAGGCTAAGTGCCTATTAGGGTTTCTATCTACTTTAAATTTAAAAGGATCTTCGAAAACTTCTTCATCTCTATTTCCAGAAGGATAGACTAGCATTATTGATTCATCTTTTTTGATTTTCTTTTCACCTATTGTGCAGTCTTCGGTAGCAGTCCTAAAAAAATTTTTCACAGGTGTAACCCATCTAATTGTTTCGTCAATTGCGAGGGGCATAAGTGAGGGATTTTCTTTAAGTTTTTTAAATTCGCTAGGATTTTCTATTAATGCCAGAATACCACCAGCTGTTGAAGACGAAGTTGTATCATGACCTGCAGTTGCAATAATTGTATAATATGACATAGCCTCTAAATGACCAATTGGTTCTCCATTATAATTTGCGCTTGCGATAACCGAAGCCACATCATCGGTTGGATTTTTCCTTCTCTCTTCTGTTAAGGTTGTAAAATAATTAAAGAAATCGGCAATTACATTACTATCTAAAGTTTCCTCTTCAGAACGTTTCATATCATCATCAGCGCTACCAAAAAGTTGCTGTGTGAGTTTAAGCATAAGACCCTCATCTTCAGGTGGTACACCTAAAATAGTCATTATTACTCTTAATGGATAAAGAGATGATATATCTTTTACAAAATCGCACTCAGATCCACTTTCAAGCATTTTATCAACATAACCTTTGGCTAAAATTTCTATTTCAGACTTCAATTTAATTAAATTTGGTGGGGAAAACCATGATTGGGTCATAGATCTATATATTTTATGATCAGGGTTATCCATATGAACTAATGTTCGAACTAAAAGGTGACTACCCCCAGTAAATTCTTTGATATAATTTTCTGCAGTTATATCCATTAAAGTTGTTCTTGGATGATTAATAAAAAAATCATTTTTTAATTCAATATCTGAAATATCTGAATGTTTTGTTATTGCCCAAAAAGGAGAATAATTATCTGGTTCTAGCCAGGTAACTGGATCATTTTTTCTCATAGAAGTCAGAATTGAATGAAGTTTATCTTCATCAGTATATGTTTCGGGGTAAGCAATTGCTTCATAGCCGTTTTGTTTCATAATTAGCCTTTTTAAGAATATTTTATCAAAATACAATAGATTTAAATTATAATATTATCAACTTTCAGCTTCAGTTAAATCTTGCTCTACTAATGTTATATTTACAAAACGAGGTTTACCCGATCCATTATTGCTAAAGCTCAGGCCTTCTACAACTTGAATTTCATTCATTGCATCTTGCACAGATTTAGCAAGTATGGTGTTTTGAACCATTTCTCCTTTAGAATTCATCCAGTCGATAAGATATCGATATGTTTTAGTAATTGGATTCAATTTAGTGCCTCAACTTATTTAGGCAAAGTATTATGCATGAAAATTGATGCTATGTCGATTTATTGCTAATTTGTGATTTTATTGAAGCTTTAAATTGGGCTATTGATTCCTTAACATCATCCCCAATTAAATAAAGGCAAGGTACTAAAATTAAGGTTACGGAAGATGATAGGACGACACCAAAAGATAATGAAATTACAGCAGGTTTCAAAAAGTTTGCTTGCACAGATGGTTCAAGCATCATAGGCATTAAGCCAACAAAAGTTGTAATAGATGTTATTATAATTGGCCTAAATCGTGTAACTCCAGATTCAACTATACATTCAAGTATATGTTTTCCACTCCCTCTAAGTCTATTAATACTATCTACTAAAACTAAATTATCATTAACAACAACACCGCATGCAGCACCTATCCCCCAATACGAAATCATTGAGAGTCCTTTACCAAAAATTATGTGACCAACGACGGCTCCACCAAAGCCAAAAGGAAGAGCGGACAAAATAAGAATTGGTAAAAAGTATGATCTAAAGGCTATTGAAAGAAGCCCAAACATTGATAAAATTGCTATGACTATTAGTATTTGTATTTCAGCAAAAAACTCATCTTCACCCTCAGCTTCACCCGCTAATTGCCATGAAGAAGTGGGGTGCCTTTTTTGCCATTCAGGTAAAAAATTTAATTTAAATTCACTTAGTATCTGTGACTTAAGATCACCTTTTACTTGGGATTTAATAGTTGCGCTAATCATTCCATCAATTCTCTCAATTTTTTGAACACCTGGCGACTGTTTTACTTCTGCTAATGATAGGAATGGAACCTCTCGGCCATCTGGAGTTCTTATTCTAAATTTTGACAAACTCTCATAGGAGCGCCTTAATTTTTTTGGATAACGAACCATAACTCTAACATCCTCTCCTTCTCTGGGGAGTTTTTGTACTTCTTGGCCATAGTAAGCCTGTCTTAGTTGGCGCGATATTTCACCGAGAGTTAAACCAAGCTTTTCTGCATTTGGCTTTAATTTAATTTGAATTTCAGTTAATGAGCTATTAAATGAACTTGTAACATCATAAGTTGAAGAATATGACCTTAACTTATTCATAAAGTCTTCTATTGCAGTAAGTAAATCTTCAGAGTTTTTTGAGGTAATATTAAAAGCTAAATCAGCCTGTCCTGGCTCTCTACCAATATTA
>JABHUT010000008.1 GCA_018658685.1 Alphaproteobacteria bacterium | reverse complement strand
TGATGAATCTTTTCAGCTACTAAATAATTTAGATTATTGGATTGTAGACGCATTAAGATACGATCCACATCCAACTCACGCTCATCTAAACAAAACTCTTGGCTGGATAAAGGATCTTAATACCAAAAAAGGCATATTAACTAATCTTCATATAGATCTTGATTACAATAAATTAAAAAATTCATTACCCAATAACATTCAGCCTGCTTATGATAACTTAAACTTTGAAATACTATTATAAAGTTAACTATATAACTTATACATAATATATATTATGCGCATAAATATGATTAAATTTATTACAAAAAGATTAATTATAGCTATCCCCACTCTTTTAATAATAATTGCTTTTGGCTTTATCATGATGAGAGTTGCACCAGGTGGTCCGTTTACAAACGAGAGAGCCTTACCGCCTGAGATTGAAAGGAATATTCAAGAGGCATATAATTTAAATAAACCCATATATGAGCAATTTTTTATTTATATTAAGAATCTGAGTGTTGGTGATTTTGGCCCCTCTTTTAAATACAAAGACTTTACTGTTAAAGAATTAATAATCAGTGGTTTACCTGTAAGTGCTACATTAGGCCTGTCATCTATTTTTATATCTTTAATTCTAGGGTCTTTTTTAGGAATAATTGCCGCAATAAGAAAGAATACATATTTTGATTATTCAATAATGGGTATTTCTCTAATTGGAATATGCGTTCCTAGCTTTGTTATGGCGCCAATTTTATCATTATTCTTTGGTCTTTATCTCGGCCTTTTACCTACATCTGGTTGGAATGGAGGTAATATATTTAACCTTATTCTTCCAATTACAGCATTATCCTTGCCACAAATCGCCGTTATATCAAGAATGATGAGATCAAGCACAATTGAGGTTCTTAATTCTAATTTTATTAGGACGGCTAAGTCTAAAGGACTTAAATCATCATATATTATAAGGAAACACGTCATTAGGGCTTCTATTTTACCAATTATAGAGTATTTAGCACCTGCATCAGCCGGCTTAATGACTGGCTCAATAATTGTAGAACAAATTTTTGGATTACCAGGTATTGGAAGATATTTTGTTGTTGGTGCATTGCAGCGAGATTATACCTTGGTTAGTGGCGTAATGATTTTATATGCCTCTCTTCTAATTATTTTAATTCTTATTACTGATATTCTAAGGGCTTATTTAGATCCAAGAGTTAAAATTTAGGTTTTATGATGAATAAACAAGAAAACATAAAAGCTATAGAGATATCAAAAACTTTAAAAGGTAGATCTTTATGGGTAGATGCAAGAAGAAGGCTATTTCTTAACAAAGCCGCCGTTATATCATTGTTTACATTAATAATTATATCAATTGTTTCGGTTTTTGGACCTTTTTTTCTTCAATATAATTTTAGTGATACTGATTGGGGTTCTATTTATCAACCCCCAAGTTTTGAAACCGGCCATTATCTAGGAACAGATGGTAATGGTAGAGATCTTCTTGTAAGAATTTTACATGGAGGTAGATTGAGTTTATCTATTGGTTTAATTGCAACATTTGTAAGTGTATTTATAGGCGTCTTATATGGAACTATTGCCGGCTTCTTTGGTGGAAAGTTAGATATTTTTATGATGCGTATTGTTGAAATTCTATATGCAATGCCCTATTTGATTTTTGTTATTATTCTAATGGTTGTCTTTGGAAGGAATATTTATTTTCTTTTTATCGCTATTGGAGCTGTTGAATGGCTAACAATGGCAAGGATTGTCAGAGGTCAAACTATATCACTGAAAGAAAAGGAATTTATTGAAACTAGCAAAGCCCTTGGTCAATCAAATACATTAATTATTGTAAAACATATAATTCCAAATTTAGCTGGACCAATTATTGTTTATATTACGCTTATGGTCCCTTCTGTTATTATTTTAGAAAGTTTTTTATCTTTTTTAGGTCTCGGAGTTCAAGAGCCACTTACATCATGGGGCGTTCTAATTTCAGAAGGATCTAGAGAAATGGAAACTGCTTGGTGGTTATTAATTTTTCCAGGCTCATTTATGGTTATTACATTGGCTTCATTGAATTTTATAGGAGATGGTCTTAGAGATGCAATCGATCCAAAAGAATATTAAAAACAGTGATTTATTACTAGAAGTTAATAATTTGAATGTTTTTTTTGATACAGCGGATGGTAAAATTCAAGCTGTTAAAGATGTTAATCTTTTTATTAATAAAGGCGAATGCTTAGGTATTGTAGGAGAATCTGGATCTGGAAAAACTCAAACATTTTTTTCAATTACCGGCCTGTTATCGAGTAATGGTTATTGTAATGGTTCTGCAATCTTTAAGGATTTTGATTTAATTTCAGCATCTGAAGATAAAAAAAGAGAATATTTAGGTAAATCCATTGGATTTATTTTTCAAGACCCTATGACTAGCTTAACGCCTCATATGAAAATTGGAGAACAATTATCTGAAATAGCAACATTTCATGATAATTTATCGAAAAGTGAAGCTTTAAAAAGAGCATTAAATGTATTGGATATAGTAAAGTTACCAAAATCTAGAAATTTGATTAATTCATACCCTCATGAGCTATCAGGCGGCATGAAACAGAGGATTATGATTGCTATATCGCTAATGTGTAGCCCTGAGCTAATAATAGCTGATGAACCTACCACCGCACTTGATGTAACAACACAGTCAGAAATACTAAATATTTTCAATGATTTACAAAAGGGTATGGGTATTAGTATTGTTTTAATTTCTCATAATATCGGTGTTATTGCTGAAACTTCAGATAGGGTTATGGTTATGAAGGGCGGAAAAGTTGTTGAAAAAGGGTCTACATTTGATGTTTTAACATCTCCAAAAGACGAATACACCAAACATCTTCTTTCTTGTATTCCTCCATGGTTAGAGGGTTAGTAAATGAAAGATAAAAGTGAAGAAATACTCTCAGTAGATAATTTAAAGTTATATTACCCTGAATCTGCAGGTTTGTTTAAAAGTAGTAATACTATTAAAGCGGTTGATGATGTTTCTTTTAAACTAATTAACGGAGAAACTTTAGGTATTGTTGGGGAGTCAGGGTCTGGTAAATCTAGCATTTGTCGGCTTATCTTAAGTCTTGTTGTTAAAACATCTGGAAAAATTTCTTGGTTTGGTAACGACCTAGATGGATATACAAAAAAAGAAATGAAGGATTTTAGAAAAAAAGTTCAAATAATATTCCAAGATCCTTATGGAAGTTTAGATCCAAGAATGACTATAGGAAGTATAATTAAAGAACCTCTTGATATTTTTAATGGACAGCTCTCAAAACAAGAAAAAGAAGAAAAAATTTTTCAATTAATGAATGATGTCGGACTTTCAAATGATTTATTTAATAGATACCCACATGAATTATCTGGTGGCCAATGTCAAAGAGTTGGGATAGCAAGGGCTTTAATTAATGAACCATCCGTCCTAATATGTGATGAGCCAGTATCTGCATTAGATTTGTCTATTCAGGCTCAAATTTTAGATCTACTAAACGATCTTAAGAGTAAATATAATCTAACGCTAATTTTTGTTAGCCATGATCTCTCTGTTATAAAGGCAATATGTGATAAAGTACTTGTTTTAAAGCATGGAATAATTATAGAAAATAGAAATACTGATGATTTATTTAATAATCCAAAAGATGATTATACTAAGAAATTAATTTCTTCAGTTCCCTCACCTATTCCTTTGGCAAAATAATAATATAAATTCTTTAAATGGCCTATTGAGCTCTAGGAGCAACAGCTAATATTGTTTCAGCACCAGATCTTTTTCTGCTTATACTTATAATTGCAGTTCTTAGATCTTTCTCATAAACTAAAAATATCTGATTTCCTTGTTGTTCCATAATCAAAAACCAACCTGTATCAGGCATATGTTCTTTGAAATAATTAAAAACAGAATTAGCATCTAAACCAGAATTAAAATAAATTTGCCCAAACCAGTTTTCATCACTTCCAACTACAACAGATTTCGTTAAATCAAGATATGTTTCAGGAGGAAATGCAACATCACTAAATTGATTTAAAACATCTTCTTGTGTCGGAGCTTGATCCATAGAGACATCAGCACTAGTTACAGATGAACCTCCAGAACCAGTAATAGATTCAAGCTGAGCGCATGAAGCTATAAAAATAACTAAAAAACATAATAATATATTACGAGACAAAGACATTAATGACCTCCAAAACAAATAATAATTATAAATTACCCCTGAAATAATGAGTCGGTCAATTATTTGTTAAAAAATACATACTAAAGATGCTAATATCATAATACTCCAACTACCTAAAGCTCCAATCATTCTTGGCATATTGTCAGGCCCCATTCCTTCTTCAGCAATTAAACCGTAAGCATGAGCTATACGACTTAAAATAAAGCCGATGCCAAAAATATGAACAAGGAATTCACTACCACCATATTCCATTAAAATTAAAAGAATTATCATTAATGGAGCATGTTCAACAAGATTTCCAAACGCTCTTGATCTTTTCACCAGAGTATCATCGTCACCGCCCAAAGCATTTTTTGTTTCCATTCTTCTAAATGCGGTATTTAAGGCTAAAGCAACCGCCATTATAACTAGCACTCCTGCATAGAAAGCAGATCTATTTAAATCATCCATTTTTCACCTATATAAATTTAATTACATATTTACCCTATGATTCTATAAAAACGGCAATATTTAACATTCTATTTATAATTTAAAAAATTTGTTATAGTTTAAACTATGTCCTTAACTTTAAAAATTATCATGGGAATGATTTTAGGCTTTTTAACAGGTCTATTTATAAATATTTTTTCATTAACTGATTATGATTTTATCAATAATTATTTCGTTGGAGGTTTATTTGATATAGTAGGATTAGTTTTTATTTCATCATTAAAGTTAATGGTAGTACCTCTTGTCTTTTTTTCTCTTTCAACTGGTGTTGCATCATTCGATAAAGATAAAAAACTCTCTTTAATAGCGATAAAAACAATATCTCTTTATTTGTTAACAACTGCTGTAGCTATTTCATTAGGTTTATTAGCTGCTATTATATTTTCACCTGGAGCTGGTTTAAACTTAACAACCTCAGTTGAGTATATTGCACCCTCTCCTCCTGGAATTAAATCTGTAATAATTGATATATTTCCAACAAACCCTATTGCAGCTATGGCCGAGGGTAAAATGCTTCAAATTATTATCTTTTCTATATTTTTTGGAGTAGCTCTAAGAACCATTAAAGATAAAAATTCTGATCTTTTAAAGATAATGGAGAATGTAACAAATGTTGTAATGAAAATGGTCTTTATGTTGATTAATATAGCCCCTCTTGGTGTTTTTTGTTTAATGGCAAATTTATTTGCTATTCAGGGAGTAGGAGTTATAGGGAATCTCATGCAATACTTCTTGCTTGTTGTTTTTGTTCTAATTATTCATGGCTTTATTATATATCCATTTTTATTGTATTCTTTTACTAGAATTAGACCTTTAAGCTTTTACAGTAAATTAAGGCCGGTAATGTTGTTTGCTTTTTCAACATCATCATCCAATGCAACAATGCCGGTAACATTGAAAACTGTCACACAAGATATTGGAGTGAATCCAAAAATAGCTTCTTTTACTGTACCTTTAGGTGCAACAATTAATATGGATGGAACTGCTATTATGCAGGGTGTTGCTACAATATTCATAGCCAATGCTTACAATATTGATTTAACAACAATTGATTACTTAATGGTTATATTAACTGCGACAATGGCATCAATTGGAACTGCAGGGGTTCCAGGGGTCGGTTTAATTATGTTAGCGATGGTATTATCTCAAGTTGGTTTACCGACAGAAGGTATTGCTCTTATTCTAGGAGTTGATAGACTGCTTGATATGATAAGAACTGTAGTAAATGTGACAGGAGATAGCACAGTTTCAACAATTGTTGCTTATTCTGAAGATGCCTTAGATAAAAAAATAATTAATTGAATAAAATCTGGGAGACGATAAATGAAAAGTGAAGCAATTGTAGAATTTGGAAAACCCCTTCAAACTATAGAAATGGACACACCTACACCTAAAGGAAAAGAGGTATTATTAAAAATAACTCATAGTGGTGTTTGTCATTCTGATGTTCACTTGCATGATGGATTTTTTGATTTAGGTGGTGGAAATCAATTACCTGTTGGCGCTGCTCTTAACTTACCCCATGTTCTTGGTCATGAGATCGAAGGAGAAATTGTTAGTTTTGGTCCTGATGTTAATGGTCTAGAGGTTGGGTCAAGTGTAGTTGCTTATCCATGGATAGGTTGTGGAAATTGTTCTACATGTGAATCTGGTGATGAGCATTATTGTAATTCACCTCAACAATTAGGTATTCAATTACCAGGTGGTTTCTCTGATTATTGCTTAATTCCTGATTCAAAATACGTTCTTGATTATACAGGTATTAGACCTGGCTTAGCTGCCACCTATATGTGTTCTGGTTTAACAGCATTTGGAGCTTTAAAAAAATTAGTCAACATAACTGATGATGATCATATATTAATTATGGGATTGGGTGGTGTTGGAATGATGGGCTTACAATTTGCACGATCTTTATTTAATTGCAAAATTCTAGCTGCAGATATTGATCCTAATAAATTACAGGCTGCTAGAGGTGCAGGAGCTGATGAAGTTTATGATACTTCTGATGAACTATCTCTTCTAAAGCTTATTGAGGATACTAAAGGTGGTGTAAAGGCTTGTGTTGATTTTGTTGGAGCTGAAAAAACATTGCAATACTCTTTAGATTCAACAAAAAAAGGTGGTCAAATTGTTGTTGTGGGTCTTTTTGGCGGGGCTTTTCAAATGCCAATTCCTATGTTTCCATTATCAGCTAAAAGTATAGGCGGAAGTTTTGTTGGTAACCTAGATGAGACAAAGGAAATGTTAGATTTAGTTAAGTCTGGTAAAGTTGATCCTATTCCTGTTGCTAATCGAAATATGAATGAGGCAACACAGACACTTGATGACTTAAGAGATGGAGCAATTACAGGCAGAATAGTTCTGCAACCGTAGAAATAAATAATATAAATTATCTTGGGGGAGTATAATTATGAATAATTGGAAACATATCACTACAAATGAATATGATTGGGATCTTTTCGGCGATAAACATGGAAGAGAAACTTCAAAAGTAAGAACTTTTTATGAAGGAAATCAATTTATTTGGGAGGCATCTCTTAAGCCAAACTATGTTGCTGAGTCACATTGGCATCCATATGATATTGTTCAAATATTTTTGGAGGGTGAATTTATTTGTGAGGGTGAAGGATCTTTTTATAAAGGGGATATACGTTGGGTAAAAGCTGGTCAATCAACAATTGAAGGTGCTGGAAGCGAAGGATCAAGATTTTATTTAATAGCTTTAGGCGGCGATATTCCTCTTATGTGGGATGATTTATATAAAGTTCCTGAAAAATTGGAAAATCAATTAAAATTAAGAGGAAATCCTGTAGGCAATGCTAATATTGATAAAGTACCTTTTATTCCATTCAAAGATGAGAATGGTCGCCCCACTCAGCCAGTACAGGTTATATGCGATGAATCTCCATATGTCGTAAGAACAACCTTTGAGCCTGGATATACAGCTTCTGATCATTGGCACAAATATGATACTATGTATTTTATTATGGATGGTGAAATGTCCTTTAGCGAGGATGAGCCGATCTATAAAAAAGGTGATATTAGAGTTGTTAAAGGTGGTTATTCTTATGGACCAGAAAAACCAGGTAAAGATGGTGTGACGTTTATATTAATATCCAATGGTGGACCAATAGATTTAAATTGGTCTGATATTAAAAAGCCACCAATAATGTAATTTTATATTATTTTTTTAAGCCCTTGCCTGCAAACCAAAACATTGGAATTGAAAGGGATGAAATTAAAGTAAAAAATAATAAAGTTTTCGTATAAGGTTCCGAAATAGGATTAATGGCTGTTTCATTATAAGAAATTAAAGTATCTAAAATAATTCCTGTTCCTGTCGTTCCTATGAACATTCCTATCATATTTAAATTTAATATTAAAAAGGCTATCATCGTAGCCTTCATATGAGGAGGTGCTAATTCTTGGACTGTGGCAAAAGTTGGTCCATAAACAGAACCAAGTTGAAAAGAACCTGCCATCATTGCAATCCAAAAAATATAAGATTCTGGTGAAACAATTCTACCAAGTACATTAATGGGAAGTAAAAGAAGCATAACCCAGAATAAAAACATTGGACGACCCAGATTAAATTTTTTTGAAAACCAATCAGACCCTAAACCACCAAATAAATTACCCAATATACCAAAAACAACAACAATATAGCCTGCGTATTGAGCAATTTCAGCTTTATCAAAACCCCTCTCTTTGACATACCATACCTGATCATAAACAGCTGAACCTAATACTAGGTGATATACAACACCTCCATAAATACATAAAGTTAAAGGCTTTGATTCTTTAAGAGCCTTCATCAAATCATCTTTAATAATCTTAAGATTAATTTTTTTTGTATTAAGATTCTCTGTTGTTATTGATCTTGGTGTTTCTTTAATAAAAAACATTATTAATGATAAAAAAATTCCAATTATGCCAAGAATATAAAAACACATTCTCCAGCCAATTATTGGTCCTAAGGAACCAGCAATTATAAGGCTAAGGCCAGCACCAATGGGTATTCCCATATAATAGGCACCAGTTACAAACCCCATTTTACTTTGAGGAAACCTATCCCCAAGGATTGAAATAGCTGTTGGTGTTAAAATTGACTCTCCAACTCCAATAAACATTCTTGGTAATAAAAGGCCTGTAAAACCTCTTGCGGCGCCTGATAATGCAGTTAAAAAGCTCCATAAGGCTACGCCTATCGCTATTAACCTTGATCGATGGACTTTATCAGCTAAAATACCCATAAAAAGTCCCATTATGGAGTAAAAAAAGAGAAACCCAAAACCTGTAAGTATACCAAATTGAGTATTTGAAAGGGAAAGATCTGGAATAATGAAGTTTGCAAAGCTAGCTAAAAGTTGCCTGTCTACAAAATTCATTACATTTAATAATATTAAAAATACTAAAAAAATATAATGCTTAGATTCTGTTTGTTCTTTTTCTTTTATATCTAACATGATGAATTATCGAATTTGTGTTATAAGAAACATAACATTATTTTTAAACAATTAACAAAATTAAGATGTGAAAAATGAAAAACTTAAATATGCTTTTATTATTATCCTTATGTATTGCATTTATTAATCCTTTATTTGCCAGCGAACGAATATGTTTTGATACAAAAGATATTGAAAATATAAGGTTTAAAAAAGATTTCTTATTATTTCAGAATAGAAAGAATATTAACTATACCGTAACTTGCAAAGGTAATAGGCATTTATCATTCCAAAGCCCATTAATAATTGACCCTCAAAAGATGGGTTATAAAATTTGCTCTAATGATGTTTTAAAATTAAAAGAATATTCATGCTTTATTGATGAAATTACTTTAGTTGTTGAAGAAAATAAAGAATAGTTAATATTTTCAAAAACTTATTTATACAATCTAATGAATCTTAATTTTTTAAAAAAAACCTTAATTTTTTTAGGCGCTATTCTTTCTTTAATTACTTTCTCTGTAATTTTTCTTATTATTATAAACAAAATTCTTTTATTTTTTTATGGGTTCTAGTAGATATTAATCATCATCAAGGTCAAATATTTCTAAGTTATCAAGCTCTTCATTCCATCCTGGCGTTAGATAATTATCAATTTTAATGGCTTTTTTTATAGACGGATCATTTCTATCTAATTCATCAAGATAAACATCAACTTCTTGTTTAGCTTTGAGTATTTCTTCCTCCGTAAGATTCTCGGAAAATGACTCAGCCAAATAAAGAGCTTCATTTGAGCCTTCAATTGTTGGAGCTGTAATATGGAGTATTAATGCACTTTTAAAGGCTTCGTATGGGTTTTTGGGCACTTCTGGAATATCAGTAGTCATTTAAAAATTCTTGGTTTTAAAGTTTTTATTGCGTAATTCAATTTCAACCTCTTTTCTTGCATTTTCTATCTCTGCTTTTGTTAATTTGTTTGCATAAAAAGAATTTTCTTCACCCATCAATAAAGAGGATTTATAGGAATTATAATTAGATTTGTTCATTTTAATTTATAAATCACCCTCTTTAACAAATATTCCATCAACCATCATTCCTTTTCTATCTTTAATATCATTATAAGCGGTTTTGAGACATTCCTCCATACTCACACCTTGTCTTTCCATAATATTCAACATAACAACCATCATATCACCAAGATCATCCTTCACGTCCTTCCCCTTGCAAACACTATCGCTTAACTCCCCTAATTCTTGTGCTAATTTTAAAACTTGATCTTTATCTGAACTGCCGTCGATTAGATTTCTATCATGATGCCATTTAATAATTAATTTTGTTAATTCTTCCATACTTACTCCTGTATCTAATCATTTATATCTAGAACTGAATCACATTTTAAACATTTATCCATAGTTAAATCTTTAATAAAAGTATGATAATTACAAATTTTACAAATAACCTCTTCATCAAGTCTTTCTACAAGTGATTTAACTTCTTTTTCTGCCTTTTTCATTTCAAGTTCTGATAATTTTGAAGCTAAGATTTTTGCTACCTCTAGATATTCTCCTGCTAGATTTTTATCCTCAGATGTAACAGACATGAATATAGCATTTCTAAATACCTCATATGAGCTTTTTGGTTTTTGCTTTAGATGAAATGGAAGCATAATAATTCCTATTAAATCTACTTAAGATTTTTTTCTATTCTATTTAATGTGTCTGTTAATTGATCCTGATGGCTATCGAGAAGAAGGGATAAACGAATGATTAACCAACTTAACAACAACAGAACAACTATAAGGCACCATGCGAATATATTATCAATTAATGGCGTTTCCATTAGGTTCTCCTTTTGATTTAAACCCACTTAAGAGGTGAGTAATTTTTAAAATGATTCTTTTTTTCATTAAGACATTTAGGGCAGATATTTGAAATTTTATTTTCTTCTTTTTTTTCATAAATAGCGGAACTAACTTTAAATTCACCATGTCTTAAGCAATTTATCTTAAAATCTTCTATTAAATTTTTATTCATATTTCCCTCTTATTATGATGACACTTCTTTTACGCGAATTTTGTTATTATTTAACTTACTACCATGTAATTGATTTATAGCGTTCTCTGCTTCATGAGGGTGCGCCATCTCGA
>JABHUT010000047.1 GCA_018658685.1 Alphaproteobacteria bacterium | reverse complement strand
TCATGTACAATGAAGCATAACCCAAGGCTTAATGAAAAGATGGCTCGCTTAGAAGGGTTTTCTGAAATACATCCATTGCAACCTATTTCTACATGCCAAGGCGCTTTAGAGTTAATTGACCTAATATCATCTTGGTTAAAAGAATTAACTGGAATGGCAGCTGTTACAATGGCACCTAAGGCTGGAGCACAAGGGGAGTTGTGTGGAATGATGGCTATCAAGCAAGCCTTATTGAATAAAAATGAGTCTCATAGAAAAATCGTATTAGTACCAGACTCGGCGCATGGAACTAATCCTGCCACCGCAGCTTTTTTAGGCTTTGAGGTTAAAACTATTAAATCAAATAATAGTGGATTAATTGATTTTGATGATTTTAAAGAAAATATTAATGAGAATTTTGCTGGTGTAATGATTACTAATCCAAATACCTGCGGTCTATTTGAGGCTGATATTGTTAAAATATCTGACTTAACCCATAAATCCGGGGGTTATCTATATTGTGATGGTGCAAATTTTAATGCTGTAGTAGGTAAGTTAAAGCCCGGTGATTTAGGTATTGATGCAATGCATATAAATCTTCATAAAACTTTCTCAACTCCTCATGGAGGAGGAGGTCCTGGTTCTGGCCCTGTTGTTTTTTCAGAGCGATTAGAGAAATTTTGTCCAGCACCACTAATTGAGAATGATAAAGGCGAATATGATTTAATTGAAAACTTACATGAAGAAAGTCTCGTTAATTCCTTTGGAAGGTTAAACGTATTTCATGGCCAAATGGGAATGTTCGTAAGAGCTATGTCCTATATGTTAAGTCATGGAGCTGATGGTTTAAAGCGTGTATCTGAAGATGCTGTGTTAAATGCTAATTATTTAAGAGCATCATTAAGTGATAGGTTAACTCCTGCATTTGAAGGTTACTGTATGCATGAAATACTTTTTAATGACGATTTTCTTAAGGGTACTGGCGTTGAAACATTAGACTTTGCAAAAGCTATGATCGATGAGGGTTATCACCCAATGACAATATATTTCCCTTTGGTTATTCATGGCGCGCTACTTGTTGAACCAACCGAGACAGAGTCAAAACAGTCACTTGACCACTTTATATCAACTCTTCGTGATTTAGTTGATAAGCTTAAAAAGGATTCTGAATCATTTAAAGCAGCTCCAGTATTTACACCCATTAGGAGGTTAGATGAAACTCAGGCGGCTAGAAAGCCTATTCTGAGGTGGAAAGAAGAACCTCTTATTGCAGTTTAGTGCCGGATAATTTAAATGAAAGAGATATTGGGTGGCCTAAAAAGTTAATTGCAGGAATAGATGAGGCTGGAAGAGGTCCATGGGCAGGTCCTGTTGTTTCTGCGGCAGTAATTTTAAATGAAAAAAATATTCCTGATGGATTAAATGATTCAAAAAAATTATCAGAAAAAAAGAGACTTTATCTTTATTCATCTATTTATAATTTTCATTCTGTTGGCGTTGGTATTTCAAGTATTGAAGAAATTGATAGTATGAATGTTCTTCAGGCAACCTTTTTATCAATGAAAAGAGCTGTTGAAGATTTAAATCCTCAGCCCGAGTATATTCTTGTTGATGGTAATTTGGATCCTGGTTTGAATTTTAAAACTAAATGTATAATTAAAGGTGATAGTATTTCAATTTCGATTGCAGCAGCTTCAGTTATTGCAAAAGTAACGAGAGATAATTTAATGTTAAAATTAGATAAAGAATTTCCAAATTATAACTGGAAAAAAAATAAAGGCTATGGGACAGCTGAGCATAGAAATGCTCTTGAATTACACGGTCCATGTAAATATCACAGAAAGTCATTTTCTCCTATTAACAAGATGTTGGGGGTTAATTGAGTGGTGAGACTCTATATTTTGTATAAAAAATAAATCTTAAAAATTTTATTGACGTTGTGACTCCGCATGCTGAGGATGCAATTAATATGTCAAAAGAAATTTTAAATCAAAAACATAACTTACCATTAAATAAGATTATCAAAGGTAATTGTATCGAGTCCATGAGGTCCCTTCCTAATGACTCAATTGATGTTATTTTTGCTGATCCACCATATAACCTTCAATTAAAAAATGATTTATCTCGCCCAGACTCATCAAAAGTCAATGGTGTTACAGAGGATTGGGATAGATTTAAGAGTTTTAAGGAATATGATCAGTTTACAAAGGATTGGATTTCAGAGGCTAAAAGGCTTTTGAAGCCAGAGGGAACAATATGGGTTATCGGTTCATATCATAATATTTTTAGAGTTGGAAATGCTATGCAAAATATTGGTTTTTGGATTTTAAATGATATTATTTGGCACAAATCAAATCCAATGCCTAATTTTAAAGGAACGCGATTTACCAATGCGCACGAAACAATAATCTGGGCATCAAAAGATCATAATAGTAAATACAATTTTAACTATCACGCTATGAAATCCCTAAATGAAGGAATTCAAATGCGTTCTGATTGGCATATTCCTATTTGTTCGGGTGGTGAGAGAATTAAAGATTCTAATGGCAATAAAATTCATTCAACTCAAAAACCAGAAGCATTACTTTACAGAGTCTTGCTCTCATCTTCAAAAAAGAATGATATTGTTTTGGATCCTTTTTTTGGAACAGGGACCACTGGCGCAGTTGCTAAGAAGCTAGGAAGAAATTTTATAGGACTTGAAAGAGAGAGTATTTATATTAGTGCTGCTGAAGCAAGAATAAATGAAATAGACTCTCCAGATGAACAATTTTTATCAACTACAGTGTCTAAGAAAACTCAAAAAAGAGTTCCTTTTGGAAGTTTAGTTGAGAATGGTTTAATTAAACCCGGGGCAGTTTTACGAGGACCAAAGAGCCTTAAATCTAAGAAATTTATGGCTACCGTTAGAGCGGATGGAAGTCTTTCTATGAATGGTGATAGCGGATCCATTCATCAAATGAGCGCTAAAGTTCAAGGTAAGGAGTCTTCAAATGGATGGACTTTTTGGCACCTTGAAAAAGAAGGAAAGCTCGAGCTGATAGATGACTTGAGAACTGAATTTTTGAATATAAATAATACAAATTAGTTAAAATGATAAAAAAAACAAAAAGAAAACTAACAAACCAATAGAATTATTTGACTTAAAGATAGAGTGACAAATATCAGGGTTATCAATATCAAGTAAATAAATTTGTCTAATTAAGTGAGCACCAATGATTGCGAGTAAAGAGTAACTTAGCCATTTATTAATTGGATCAAGGCTGCTTAATAAAAATGATATTGAAATAAAAAAAATTGAATAAAAAATTGAAATTGCGGGCTTTGATTTTTTTCCTAAAAAAATCGCCGAAGATTTAAGACCAAGAAAGTCATCATCAATTTTATCTTGATGTGCGTATATTGTGTCATATCCAATTGTCCAAAAAATACATCCAAAATAAAGAGCTATACAATAGAATGACAAACTATTAGTAACAGCCGTCCATCCAATTATTGCACCCCAATTAAAAGTTACACCTAAAAAAACTTGTGGCCACCAGGTTATTCTTTTCATTAATGGATAAATAGAAATAGGTATGATTGATAAAATACCTATAAGGATAGTTAGGGAATTAAATTGTAGTAAAATTAAAAACCCGGCTACTAATTGAAAAAATAAAAAAATTAAAGCAGCTTTTGTAGAGATATTTTTAGAGGCTAAAGGACGGTTTTTTGTTCTTTCAACTTTTGCGTCATATTTTTTATCTAAGAAATCATTCCAGGTGCAACCCGCGCCTCTCATTATAATTGAACCAATAATAAAAAGGATAATATATTCAATTTCCAAAGATTTATTAGAAAAAATACAAGCAGCTAGATAAGACCACAAACATGGCCACATTAATAATTTAAAACCAATAGGCTTATCATACCTTGCGAGTTCATAAAAAGGCTTAAATTTTATTCTAAAATTATAAAATAAATTCGTTAAATTAATCATATTATTTCTCTTTTAATATCTGTTAACATGCTATTTTTTTAAAAGAAATATAATCATTTAATTGCAAAGGAAAAAATGAAGAAAAATCTCAGAATATACTCAAAAGAAAATCTTCAAAAAGGAAACTTAACTTTAAATAAAAAACAATCTCATTATTTAAAGAATGTCATGCGACTTAAGTTAAATGATAAGATTTCAGTTTTTAATGAAAAGGATGGAGAGTGGGATGCTTCAATCATTTCTATAAGAAAGAATGAGTGTTCTATTCTTATAGAAAAATTTGTAAAAACTCCTGATAATTTTTATGATGTTTGGCTTTTATTTGCACCCATAAAGCAGGCGCGATTAGATTATCTTTCTCAGAAATCATGTGAGATGGGAGTTAAAAAATTATTTCCAATTTTTACTGAACACACCCAAGTAAAAAAAATTAATATAGATAGAATTAATTCAAATCTAATAGAGGCAGCTGAGCAATGTAATTTTAATAATATACCCGAAGTAAGCAGTGCTGTTAATTTTAATCATATTCTTGATAATTGGGAAAAATTTTTTGAGGATAGAAAGGTTATTTTTTGTGATGAGAGGTCAAAGTCAGAGGCTTTGGAAGTTCTTAAGGATAAAAAAAATAAATATAATAATAAATGGGCAATTATTGTGGGACCTGAAGGAGGCTTTAGTGATTTTGAGAGAAATAGTATTGATAATAAAAATAACTCCTTGTCTATTTCTTTGGGGCCAAGGGTTATGCGATCTGATACTGCAGTAGTAGCAATTTTAGCAATTTTTCAAATGATAATCGGCGATTGGAAAAAATAGTAATAATCTCTTTTTTATAGTATGAAACGATCTCTTTCTTTTTAGGTGCAATAATAGTGAAAAATAATTTTATAGAAATTCAATCAAAAGAAGACCTAATAAAACCATTTCAGAATGGAGAAAAGAAACCTTCTGATTTTAAAATAGGTACTGAACATGAAAAGTTTGTATTTCACATAGATACTCTTAAACCTGTTCCATTTTTAGGGGAGAGCGGTATTGAAAACCTTTTACTTGCTTTAAAAAAATATGGCTGGGAAAGTATTTTAGAGGATGGCAATACTATTGGCTTAAGCAGGGATAAATCATTGGGCGGAGGAACAATAACTCTTGAACCCGCCGGACAACTTGAACTTTCTGGAGCGCCTCTAACCAATATCCATGAAACATTTAATGAGCTTGATGAGCATAGAAGTCAGATTTCTAAAGAAGGATCAAATTTAGGTCTTGGCTTCCTTGGCGCTGGTTTAACACCTGATTGGTCTTTTGATGAAATGCCAATAATGCCAAAAAGTCGTTACCAGATAATGAAAAATTATATGCCAAAAAAAGGAAATCTAGGATTGGATATGATGTTTAGATCTACCACCATTCAAGTAAATTTAGATTACTCAAGTGAAAGTGATATGATTAAGAAGTTTAAGGTTTCTCTTGCATTACAACCTATTGCAACAGCATTATTTGCAAACTCACCTTTTTTGGACGGTAATTTAACTGGGTATAATTCATTTAGAAGTCATATATGGACTGATACCGATCCAGATAGGACAGGAATGCTACCTTTTGTTTTTGATGGTGAGATGAGTTATGAAAAATATGTTGATTATGCTTTAAAAGTTCCAATGTATTTTATTTATAGGGATGGAAATTATTTAGATGTATCAGGCTCTTCATTTGAGGATTTCCTAAATGGTGACCTTGATGAACTTCCTAATGAAAAGCCAAATATAATTGATTGGGAGAATCATTTAACAACAATCTTTCCAGAAGTAAGACTTAAAAGTTTCCTAGAAATGCGAGGAGCAGATGGAGGAAGTTTTGAGAGTGTATGTGCGCTTTCATCTTTTTGGGTTGGTTTGCTTTATGATTCAGAATCACTTGATTCCTCTTTTGATCTAATCAAGGACTTTAATATCAAACAATTACAAGAATTAAGAATAGAAGTTGCAAAAAATGGACTTCATTCAATTATTGGAGGTATTGAAATTCAAGAAATTGCAAAAAAGGTCTTAATGTTATCAAGAGAGGGTTTAAGAAATAGAAATATTCTAAATGAGAATGGAGACAGTGAAGAAATTTTTTTAGATCCATTGCAAAAGATACTATCCTCTGGGAAAAGCTCTAGTGACGATTTAATTCAAAAGTTTTCAAATAATTGGAACAAAAATCTTGTAAATATGTATAAAGAATATACATTTTAATTATTATTATCTGTTTAAATTAACTTTATGTGAGGAATGAATGAATTTTGATTTTTCTGAAGATCAGAAGCTTTTAAAAGAACAGGTTGCACGTTACCTATCTGATAATTGCCCTATAGAAGTTGTTAGAGGTGTTTTAGAGAGCGATGATTATTATTCAAGTTCTGTATGGAAGGGACTTGTTGATTTAGGATTAACTGGAACAACTATCCCTGAGGAATATGGTGGTCTTGGTTTAGGTCCTCTTGAGCTTTGTGTTATTGCTGAAGAGCTTGGAAGAGCATCAGCTCCTGTTCCTTTTTCTTCATCGGTATACTTGGCAACAGAGGCATTAAAGTTATTTGGAACAGATCTACAGAAAGAAACTTGGTTACCAAAATTAGCGTCAGGAGAGATAATCGGAACCTTCGCTTTGCCTGAAAGTGCTATTGAACCAAATGCAAATAATATTCAGTGTTCTTATTCCTCAAATACAATTAGCGGTGTAAAAATGCCGATACCTGATGGAAATTATGCTGATATATGCATTACAGTTGTCAAAAATACAACAAAAGGCGGTGATGATATTAGTATGGTAATAGTTCCATTAGATAATTCAAATGTTACTAAGAAGTCGCTTTCAACTCTTGATCAGACCAGGAACCATACAGAGATTACATTTAATAATGCTGAAGCTGATTTGATGGATAACTCCGATGATGGCTGGAGTGATGTCCAACAAATTCTTGATATAGCTGCTGTTCTTATGGCCTTTGAACAAATAGGAGGTGCGGAAGCATCTTTAAATATGGCTAAAGAGTATGCTCTTGATAGATTTGCATTTGGCAGACAGATTGGATCTTATCAAGCTATAAAACATAAGCTAGCTGATATGTATATTAAGATTGAGCTTGCTAAATCTAACAGTTATTTTGGGGCTATGATGTTAAATGATAATGGTTCTGATTTGAAGATTGCAGCTGCTGCTTCAAGAGTAGCAGCAACCGATGCTTTTAATTATGCTGCTCAAGAAAATATTCAAACTCATGGCGGAATTGGGTTTACATGGGAGGCTAATACACAGTTTTATTATAGAAGAAGTCAAGTTCTAGGTTTAGCTTTAGGAAGCATTGCTTCATGGAAAGACAAATTAGTTACTCAGTTAGAAGAAAAAAATATTAATTAAGGAGATTCGTTTTGGATTTTAATGATACACCCGAAGAAAATAGTTTTAGATTAGAAGTAAGAGAATGGCTAAAGAATAACGCTAATCAGGATAAAAAAAGCGCTGGATATGTCTTGGATGAAGAGGATGGTGCCTTATCAAGGGCAAGAGAATGGCAAGCAAAAAAAGCTGAAGCTGGCTATGCGGCTATAACTTGGCCTGAAGAGTATGGGGGACTTGGTGGGACTTCTATTCAGTCAGTAATTTACTCTCAAGAGGAAGCAAAATATAATGTTCCAACAGGTTTTTTTGATATTGGTTTAGGAATGTGTATTCCAACAATGATGGCTTGGGCTACAAAAGAGCAAAATGAGAGATTTGTAGAGCCTGCTCTTTATGGAAAAGAAATTTGGTGTCAATTATTTTCAGAACCATCTGCAGGATCAGATGTTGCTGGAGTTAGAACTAAAGCTGAAAAAGATGGAGATGACTGGATAATTAATGGGCAAAAAGTTTGGACTTCAGGAGCTCATTATTGTGATTTTGGTATTATTGTAGTTAGAACAGATCCTAACGTTCCTAAGCACAAAGGTTTGTCCTTTTTCTTTTTGGATATGAAGTCACCAGGTATAGAAATTAAACCAATAAGACAAATCTCAGGCGGGTCTAACTTTAATGAAGTATTTTTTACTGATGTTAGAGTTTCAGACAGCCAACGATTGGGCGAGGTTGGTGAAGGCTGGAAGGTTGCTTTAACTACATTAATGAATGAACGTTTAGCCATTGGAGTTCCTAAGTCAGCCGATTACCCATCTTTAACTCAATTAGCAAAAGATGTAATTTTAAATAACAAACCAGCAATCAAAAACGATCTCGTTAGATCAAAAATTGCCGATTGGTATGTTCAATCTGAAGGTTTAAAGTATACAAAAATGAGATCTTTAACATCTTTATCAAAGGGTGAGACACCTGGGCCAGAAAGCTCGATAGGTAAAGTTGTTTCCGCACCAAAAATGCAAGATTTAGCTAGTTTTGCTATGGATTTACAAGGAGCTGCGGGTATTCTCAATGATCCTGATATTGCTTTAATGCATTCAATTTTTCAGAATCAGTGGATGAGTGCTGCAGGTTATAGAATAGCAGGTGGAACTGATGAAATTCTTCGTAATATTGTTGCGGAAAGAGTTTTAGGTCTACCTCAGGATATCCGTGTTGATAAAACTGCTCCTTTTAATGAGTTGGCGAGCTCTCGATAAAAGGGATATTGATTTTATTAATTGTTTCTTGATTGATATCCTTAATTGATAATGAAATTTTATTATTCTCGTTAATTTCAATAAGACCATAATTTTCATCTAAAAAAGATGCTCCTAATCTTTTAGGGCCTGGCTCTTCTTTTACACCATAAAATCTTCCTGCCGGAAGGTTTAATGAGCTCGAAGTAAGTTCATATATTATACTCCCACTTCCTGTTCGATCCTTGTAAATGCCTGCCCTATGCCTATCTCCAGAAAGTATTATTAAATTTTTAATTTTATTTTTATCCACTAGACTATAAAGGCGTTTCTTTTCGAGTGGAAAATTACCCCATTTCTCAAATCCATGACCCTCTGCTATTACCTGAAGGCTTGAGATTAGGAATCTAATATCCGCATTTTCATCTAGTTTTTCTGACAACCAGGTCCATTGCTTGTCCCCAAGCATTGTCTTTGAAGGAGACCAATCTTTGATATACCTCTCCTTATAAGGAGCATCTCTTTTATCGGTTGGTTTAAAATTGGACTTAAAATACCTAACATCTAAAATTATAAATTGAATTATTAGACCATTACTTTTTTTCTTAATTTCATAGTTTAAACCCTCAGATAAGTTTTGCTGATGACTTTTTGGTATTTCCCAAAACTGCAAGAAGAGTTTTTTTGCTTCATTTTTATAATGAAAGTTCTCTCCACCGTCATTTTTTCCGTAATCATGGTCATCCCATATAGCAATAATTTCATTTGTTTCTTTAAGTGATTTAAATGGAATTATTTTCTTTTGTTGAAGATATGCTTTTTTTAATTTATTTATTCCTTCTTTATTTCGATCATCGCCATAAACATTGTCACCAGCAAAAATAAAAATATCAGACTTTTCATTGAGTATTGCATTCCAAATTGGCTGATCACTCTCTTGAGTAAGGCAAGATCCTATAATAATTTTTTTAATATCTTGAGAGAAGCTAGAGGTATTTGATAACAAAAGGATTATAAAAATAAATATTCGCATGATTTTTTATAAACTAACTATAAATCATCCTCAATTGGTTTATAAAAAAGGGCGCTTTAAAGCGCCCTTAATATAAGTATTTATAAATTATTAAAATTGATATTTAAATCCTACTTTGATTTGCCATACTGATTTCCCAATATTTTGAGTTGGCTCTCCATCAACTTTAAATGTTTTATATACATACCTTCCTTGATCATCAACTTCTGCTTCTACTATACCTCTAGAGTTTGACGTTGAGCCAGTATAGTTCTCAAATCCACCCCAGTCAGAATTCAATAAATTCAAAACGTTTTCTATATCAAAGTAGAAGATAGCTTTTCCAGGAATACCACCTGAAGGAAGTTGCTGAGCAATTCTTAAATCAAAGGTTCCTGCCCAAGGACTATTGAAACTATTTCTTGGAACAGTAAATCCTCTATAAGCTGAAAGACCAGAGTCAGTTAAAAATTGTTCAAAAGCAGCTAAATCAAATCCATCAGAAAAAATGACATTAGGGTCGTTAATTGATGGAACATATAAAAGTTCAATATTTTCACCATCTGTTCTGTAACCACTCATATCGCCTCTATAGGTATAACTAAATGGATTTCCTGATTGCCTAAAACCATTAAGACCAATACTTGTTTCAAGATCTCCAAAAACATTACCTTTCCATGTTAATGCATAATCAAATGAATGCTCTATTTCATAATGAGAAGGACTATTAACTGGATTTAAATGATCAAATAATGGCATTCTAACTGCACTTGAGAAGATTATTGAACTTGTCATCATGTGCGCCATTTCTCTACTAGTATGAGCATAACCTAGGTATAAATTTAAACCATTATCAAAAGTTTTTTCCATTGAAATTCCAAAAATATCTGTTTCAGGCTGAATATTTTTAAATGTTGTTAAATAACCCACGTAACTGCATCCGCCATACAAAGGTCTGTTATCAGCAAGCGCATTACCTTTTGGATCACAACCGCCAATATAGGCTCCAACTGGATCTTCTTCTTCCATGTGGATGTAGTTAGCACGAATAGTTACACCAGAATCAAGATCAGCAACAACTCCTAAGCTCATTTTTGTAATAGATGGTATTCCAAAATCTTTATCCATCATTGCAGTATATCCACCGGTATCACCGATTTCATTTTGAACTAAAGCTAATGCTGCATCTCCAGGATAGCTTGCGGGAGTTCCAGGTGTAGGTAAATTATTGCTTCTTGCTCTAAGCTTGTTGCCAGGAAGGCCCAAACCAGTATCTATGTAGGGGCCCCCAAACCAAACAGGAGGAAGATTTCCACTAAATTCGCCCCAACCAAAGGTAACTAAAATATTATCTTTAGCTTGCCAGTCTAATGAAAAACGAGGCATGATAATATCTTCACCATCAAGGTTAACATCATTTCTTGGTGCAGGACGAAAGTCATCACCAGTCCAGTTGAACCAAAAAGAGTTATATTCAGGTGTTGTATCTTGGCTAATTTCTTCGTAACGAATCCCAAATCGAGCAGTTAAGTCAGATGAAATATTCCAAGTATCTTGTAAGTAGATGATTGTATAATCCAT
>JABHUT010000046.1 GCA_018658685.1 Alphaproteobacteria bacterium | reverse complement strand
TAATGGGATAAGCTTCATTAGAGTTCGAACAGAATGGACAGGTGGACCTAAGGAATCAAATGGAGCTTATGGCTTTTATCCTGTTCAAAGCACTGATGTTTTGATAGACGGTTGTGTTGCCATAGGTGCTTCTGATGCTGGTATTTATGTTGGTCAATCAGAAAGAATTAAAGTCTTAAACAGTATAGCTAGATATAATGTTGCCGGTATTGAGATCGAAAATAGTTTCTACGCTGAGGTAATCGGTAATATAAGTGAGCATAATACAGGTGGTATATTAGTTTTTGATTTACCCGATCTTCCTCAACAAGGAGGACATCATATTCTAGTTGAAAATAATATTGTCAGAAATAATGATACTGAAAATTTTGCTCCAGAGGGGAATATTGTTGGAAATACTCCTAATGGAACAGGTATAATGGTTATGGCAAATCAGTTTGTCGAAATTAAAAATAATGAAATTAAAAATAATGCAACAGCAGGAATTTTAATCGCTAGCTATCAAGATGAAGCAGAAGATAAAAATTATAACCCAATAGCCAGCAATATTTTTATTCATGGTAATTCTCTAAATAATAATGGCTTCAATGTTGATAAGGTTAGGGCAAGTCCAATATCTGAAGTTATAAATGGTAAAGCCCCAGATATAATTTGGGATGGAGTAGTTCCATTTATTGAGTGGATTGGCTTTAGGAACTCTTCAAGAATAATTCTTGGTGATAATTATTCAGATTCAAGTACTCCTATCTTTGCCAATCTAAAGCTAATGACAAAATTCTTAATCTCCTCACTTCATAAAGTTGATACTAATTATGAGAATTATCGAGGAGAATTAAAACCTATTCGGCCAGTAATTTTCGAAAAGGATTAAATTAATTGAAGACTCTTTTTAAGATTTTAATTGTATTTTTTTTATCAAGTAGCCCATTAAGAGCAGAAACATTTGCATTATTATCTGAATATAATTTTTTTCAAAATATTAAGGGTCAGGTTCCTAACAAGGGGGTAATTCCTTATCATATAGCTAATCCTTTATTTTCAGACTATACCTATAAATTCCGTTTTGTTTCAATGCCAGATGATAGCATGGCAAGCTATAATCACGAACAAGTATTTGATTTTCCTATTGGTACTACAATAATAAAAACTTTTGCTTATCCGGTGGATGATCGGAACTTAAAAAAAGGGTTTCAGCTTCTTGAGACAAGACTTTTGATTCATAAAAAAGAGGGATGGATTCCAGTTTCATATATTTGGAATGATAATCAGACAGATGCAGAAAGAGAATTTATTGGCAAAACAATTGAGACAAGCTGGGTAGATAAGAATGGAGTATCTCAAAATGTTAGGTATAGGGTTCCCAATATTAATCAGTGTAAATCTTGTCATCAGCTCAATAAAGTTATTAAACCCATAGGGCCAAAAGGACGGAACATGAATGTAGATTTTTTATATGAAGAGGGTAAAAAAAATCAATTAGAGTATTGGGAATTTAATGAATTATTAACAAACCTACCAAAGAAAAAAATATCCAAGCCAGCTATCTGGGATAATGAATTATTTTCAGTTCCTGAAAGAGCCAGGGCTTATTTAGATTCTAATTGCGCACATTGTCATAGAAAAGGTGGCTCTGCTGGAAATTCTGGTTTTTATCTCTCACTTGAGCAAGCTGATGGTGTTGCTCTTGGTATTCGAAAAAGACCGGTAGCGGCAGGAAGAGGCAGTGGAGGAATGGCTTACGTAATTGACCCTGGAAAACCAGAGGATTCGATTCTTTTATATAGAATGGCCTCAACTGATCCAGGTATAATGATGCCAGAGTTAAGTAGAAGTCTAAATCATAAAGAAGCTTTGCCCCTTATATATGATTGGATAAAAGAAATAGAATAAATTTATTTAGAAATGGAGATTAAAATGGAAACTGGTGGATGTTTGTGTGGAAAGGTTCGCTATAAATTTGATCGAGAAAAAATTATCTCCGCAGGGCATTGTCATTGCGTTGATTGTCAAAAAATAACAGGTTCAGGCAAGGCTACAATTGTATTTATCCCAACTGAAAATTTAGAGATTAATAATAAATATAAGGTTTACTCTATTGTTGGGACAGATGGAACAAATGTGCATAGAGGTTTCTGTCCAGATTGTGGTTCGCCAATAATTAGTTATGTTACAGAGCAGCCTAATCTAAGATTCATAAAAGCAGGGAGCCTTGATGATTCTTCTTGGGTCAAAACAGAATCAAATTTTTGGACTCAATCAGCAAATAACTGGGATCCGGTGAACAAAAAGTTAACTAGTTATTTGAAAAATCCTGAATAAAATTAATGATCTTCACTTTATAGTTTATATCAATTTTAAGGTATAAAGCTCTTTAATAATATTTTACTTTTATATATATTGATTTTGTATAAAAGTTACACTTAAATAATTGACATAATTTATTATCCTATAATATATTATATACCTAAATAAGGGGGACGATTATGCAGTATTTTTTATATTTATTTTTATTTACATTTATTTTATCAGCTCAAGAAACTTTTGCTCAGGATGCATCAGAATATGGGTTAGAGGAAATTGTTGTTACTGCTCAAAAGCGAGAAGACTCTATTCAAACAGTTCCGATTGCGATAACGGCTATTGATGGAGATGTATTAGACAATAAGGCAGTCGTTAATCTTGAAAGCCTTCAAGGTCTTGTTCCAGGCGCACAAATAGGTCAATTCGCAAATACACCTCATGGTGCAGTCTTTAATATTAGAGGAATGGGAGCTATTGAACCAGATCCTTATGCTGGAAGTGCTGTAATGGTAACTATTGACGGCGTACCCCAATATTTTAATATGACATCATTAGTTGATTTGTTCGATGTCGAACGAGTCGAGGTATTAAGAGGTCCACAGGGTACTTTATTTGGCGCAAATACAACAGGTGGTGTTGTTAATATAGTAACCAAAGCACCATCAGGTGAATATAATGGTAAGGTTCAAGTTACTGCAGGTGACTGGAATAGATTTGATGTTAAAGCAGCTGCAGACTTACCTATAAATGAAAAACTTTCACTAAGGCTTTCTGGTTTTCATCACGGACGCGATGGGTTTATCACGAATGTTTATGATGGTTCTGATATGGGCAGTATTGATGTAAATTCTATACGTGCAACTTTAAAATATGACGCTGGTAATGGCTTCGAGGCCACCTGGAGAAATGAAATTTTAAGATCCAAAAATGGATCTCCATATATTGGTATGGGTGCATACCCTGGCGAAGCAGAATATGTTGCTCCAGGAACAATTGCCGGTCCTAATGCTGGAGTTCAATATACTGGATATTGCATGCCCGTTGGCTCACCTTGTAAGGCGCCTGATGAATATTATTCAGCTAATAGCTCAGAGCAAGATATGTCTGATATGAATATTGATGCTTCTACACTTGAGATGGTTTGGAATGATACTTCTTTAGGTACAATTACATCTATCACTAGCTTCAAGCAGTTTGACCTTCATGAATATACAGATCAAGACGGTACAGTTGAATTTTTAGCTTCTACAGATAGAAGAACAGATGGCGACCAAATTACTCAAGAAATAAGAGTTAATTCTCAAGTTTCAGAAAATATTGATCTGGTTTATGGATTATATTTTAGTGAAGACTCATATTATCATTCACAAAACTTTAGAGCTCAATTTGCTTCTCCGGGCTTTAGTCAGGTGACTGCTCAAGATCAAGAAAGGTCCTCGCAGGCAATATTTGCTCATAGCTTTATTGATTTATCGGATAGATTAAGACTTCAAGTTGGTGGACGATATTCAAAAGAAGAAACCGAAATGAAAGTTGATGTAACTCATTTTATAAGTCTTGATGGTGTTAGCCGATATTTTGGAGATGATAGACTTGCTGATTTTGGAATTGATTTTACTGCTCAGGGCAAGGATGACTGGACAGACTGGTCTGCTAAGGTCGGGTTAGATTATCAAATTTCAGAAAATACATTGGCATATGGTCACATATCACGCGGTTTCAAGTCAGGAGGTTTTGTTGGAAGAATTACAATTCCAGAGGATATTGGACCTTATGATCCAGAAATCGTTGAAACTATAGAGCTTGGTATGAAAACAGATTTAATGGATAATAAATTGAGACTAAATGTTAACATTTTCAAAAATGATTATCAAGATCTTCAATTGGCATTGATCTATTTCACAAAGAATTCACTCGGATTTGACGTTAATGGTAATTCCATTCTCAATGCTGCGGATGCAACTACTCAAGGTATTGAGGTTGAATTTTTTGCTGCTCCATCTCCAAACCTAAGAGTCAATGGCTCCGTTACTTTTCTAGAAGCTGAGTATGATGATTTTCCATATACTAATGCTGATGGTTCAGTAACTAATCTCTCTGGGTATAGACTTCAAAATGCTCCAGAGATTACTGCTAACTTTGGCTTTGACTATTCCTGGAGAACTGGAAATGGAGAAATGATGCTTTCAGCAATTTATAAATATAATGATGAGAAGTTTAACACCAGTCTTCTAAATACTCCTCGATCAACAATTCAAGAAACAGATCTTATTGATGCTAATTTGATGTGGACGCCTGATAGCGATGATTGGTCAGTAAATTTCTGGGTTAAGAATATTGCTGATGAAAGATATATTTCAAGCGTTTTTGAAGCGCCTGGAGTATTAGCAATTGTTAATTTCCTACCCCCAAGAGAGTATGGAATTTCATTTGATTTTAATTGGTAGCATTATTTAAAATTAATCTTATGCTTTTATATAAATTTATAAGAGCATAAGATTTTTTTATATCCTTTATAATGAATAAAGATTTATCTCTAGAGAAAATTGATTTTATGGACCCGCTTACTCAGAGCTGTCCTTACGACTCATATAAAATTTTAAGAGAAAGATGCCCAGTCTATAAAATGCCTGAACTAGGTTTTTATATGATAACTAATTATGAAGATGGAAGAAAAGTTTTATTAGATACAAAAACTTTTTCAAACAAACCTTCACAACATGATGAAAATTTGGATGAAGGAATTAAGATTCATACTGAAATCATGAAAAAAAACGGCGTTGGTTCATTTGTTGAAACATTACAAAGAACGGATCCTCCCCAACATACTAACTATAGAAAATTATTAAATAAAGCCTTTACTACAAGCAGAGTAAAGGAAATTAAACCAAATATTATTGATATTGTAGATGAATTAATTGATAGATTTATCAACAAAGGGGAGTGTGAGTTTGTAGATGAATTTGCAGTTCCTATCCCATGCACTGTAATAGCAGATCAATTAGGGGTGCCAAGATCAAAATTGAATAAATTAAAGTCTTGGTCTGATGCTATGATTGTATCATTTGGTGTTGCGACTGTAAATGATATGAAGGAAGCTGCCTACCTTGAGGCAGAGTCTCAGCATTATTTTGATAAAATTTTTAATGAAAAAAGAAAAAATCCAACAGATGATATTATTTCTGACCTAGTAAATATTACTTTAAATAATAATAAAAAACTTACAAATGACGAACTCCAAGGCCTTGTTGCGCAACTTTTAGCAGGTGGGAATGAAACTACAACAAGTTCAATTGCTCATGGTTTATGGTTATTGTTAAAATATCCAGAACAAATGGAAAAAATTCAAAATAATAATGATTTAATACCAAATTTTGTTGAAGAAGTTATTAGATTTGAAACACCCGTTCAGGGACTTTTTAGAACCGTAATGTGTGATACGGAAATTAGTGGTATTAAAATTCCTAAAGGAAGCGTTTTACTTGTCAGGTACGCTTCATTTAATCGAGATGAGAAAATATTCTTTGAGCCTGACGTTTTTGATATCACAAGATCTGATGTTGGTAAGCATTTAGCTTTTGGATCAGGTGCTCATCATTGTGTTGGAGCGATGTTAGCAAGAGCTGAAATGCAAATTGCATTTGATCAATTATTTAAAAGAGTTACCAATATTAGACTTTCTAAAGATCTATCACCTATTCCTCATAGACCAAGTTTATATATTCATCAATTAAAAGAATTACCTATCAAATTTTCAAAGGTATAATTATTTATTTTTCAAAATACTATATGAAATGTCATTCTTGTTTTGTGTTCCTCTATACTTTAAACCTTTAAAGATTTGATTTGGATCGTCTCCAGAATATTCTGTAGTTCTGCTCCAGTCATACAAATATTGACGAAATACGATTCTCCAGTCACCGTCTCTTGACTCATACTTATCCAAATAACGTCCTGAACAAGTATAGTTGAAACCATCTGAACCCCAAAGTGCTAATACATAAATTTCACCACTAGCCTTATTCGAGTTTATATCAATTTCGTAATACTGGTTAATTATAGTATGTGAGGTATCTTTTAGTGTAAGGTTGCCTGCAACAATTTCCTCACAAAATTTTTCATAATGCCCATCATAAGTTCCGTATTTAACTTCTGCATCAGCATGAAAAGCTTTTTTAAATATCTCTAAATCACATCTATCACAGCCCCTTGAATAATATGTAACTACCTTTCTGATTGCCTGCTCTGCTAAGAGCGTTTCAATATTTGATATTTTTACCATTTTATTTTCCTGAAAATTAATTAAAATCTAAATACTTATAATAAAGTTATAAGTTTAATTTAAAAATAACAATAAAAGGATAAAATATAATGTTTGAAAAAAATAAAATCCAGGAATTGATAGATAGGCAGGAGATATATGATGTTCTTACTAGATATTGCCAAGGAGTAGATCGTTGTGACGTAGACCTCATTAAGTCAGTTTACCATGAGGATGCCCAAGATGATCATGGAATGTTTAAAGGAAGAGGCCTTGACTTTGCTGAGTGGATTGTTGATTGGGAAAAAGAAAATATTGATATGGGTCAACACGTGATTGGTAACTTTAGCTGTGATATAAATGGAAGTATTGCTAACTGTGAGACTTACTGTATTTCCTTTAGTGTTGATAAAAATGGTAAAAATGCGACTGTATACAATAGATATATTGATAGATTTGAGAAAAGAAATAATTGTTGGAAAATTGCTGATCGGTTAGTTGTTTTAGATCTTACTAGAACAGATGATCCCTCGGATCCATTTGGCGATATTCCTGGGTGGAATTTTACTTGGGGTAGTCGTGATAAAAAAGACCCATTATATCGAAGATAAACATATTAAGGTTTAAGTTTTTTAGCCTTGCACTTCTTTTGGAAGATCTCCATCTGGATATGGAATTGAATTAGCTTCAAAAAAATGTGCATCCGTCTTGGGTGGCTCACCAGCTGCTATTTCTTTTAAAAATATTTCAATATGTTTAGTTCTTAAGTGGTCTTTTAAAGATTTCAAATCTTTCCATAATTCTGTAATTCTTATAACTGATTTATTATGAAGCTCAACGCTAAAACCATAATCTATACAACCATTTTCTTGCTTAGTTTTAATCTCTAATTTTTTAACAGCTTTTTTAATGATTTTAAAATTTTCTTTATTTGTTTGCATTTTTGCATTTACTACAATCATTTTAATACTCCAATTTTATTAATATCTCATGACTATATTTACGAAACTTAATTTTAAATACTAACTATAAAAATTTATATACTATTTAAAAAATAAACTTACTTTGGTGGGTTTCCATTTAAGTAATCATGAAGCTTTTCATGAAAAAATCTTACTCTTGTTTCCTGGGATGCAAGATAAGGTTCTTGATAGCCTCTAGATTTTACACCTCTTCTTAGTCCGTCAGTAAGTTGCCAATCCTGATAAACAACATGATCCCATAAATCTTCAACACCCTTCCCATTATCATAGTCACGGAAGTCTAATTCAACTTCTTGAAGTATAATTGGATTTACTTTTGTACGAGAGAAATATTCTTGATTACTTGTTCTTCCTGTTTCACCTATTCCTGCAGATGTAGATTTAAATTCTTCAT
>JABHUT010000007.1 GCA_018658685.1 Alphaproteobacteria bacterium | reverse complement strand
CTTGTATCTATACAGTTTTTTGAAAAAATTATAGCGATACGTCTAAGGAGAAATATTATCCTTTTAGATAACCAGCTACTTCCTATAGATCTTGTTATTAATATTATAATACTTACTAAAGTATTAGGCTTATAAAAACCAAAATTTGAATTGTTATCTACTGAAATCATTTTAATATTTTATTTTGAGTTTATTTTCTATTTCTAATAAACAATAACATATAAGATAGCATTATGAGTAAAAAAGAAAAAATATTTCGAACGACTAAAGAGGTTCTTAAGACAGCAAAAAGAAGAAAAAGCTCGTCTACTCGTTGGTTACAAAGACAGATTAATGATCCTTATGTTCGTCAAGCTCAGGCTGAAGGAAAAAGGTCTCGCGCCGCATATAAAATAATACAAATTGACGAAAGGTATAAGATTTTTAATCTTGGTGACTCGGTTCTTGATCTTGGAGCAGCACCTGGAAGTTGGACGGAGGTTGCGCTAGAAAGAGCAGGTGGCTTCACATTAGCCGTTGATATCCTAGATATGGATAGTATTAAGAAAGCTGTTATTTTGAAGGCTGATTTACAAGAAGAGGAATCTGTAGAGCTTATAAAAAAATTAAGTGTTGATAAGTTTGATATCGTTTTATCAGATATGGCTGCATCTACAACTGGTCATAAATCAACTGATCATATAAGAACTCAAGCTTTAGCTGAGCTTGCGGCTTTATATGCGGTTGATTTCTTAAAGAAAGGAGGTACTTTTTGTGCAAAAGTATTTCAAGGAGGAACTCATGGGGACCTTCTTTTGGACCTTAAAAAGAATTTTAAAACTATTAAGCATTATAAACCTGATGCGAGCAGAAAAGGATCTCCAGAGACTTATGTAATAGCAAAAGGTTTTCAAGAATAGTATAAAATTCAAAATTTATTTGAACTTATCTCAAGATAGGTTATAAGCAGACGTCAACACAACCTAATACAGGAGTTGACATGAAGATACGTGAAGGCATTACATTTGATGACGTTCTACTTGAGCCAGCAAAGTCTTCGGTCTTACCAGCTGAGGCAATCTTAAAAACAAAAATCACAAAAAGTATTAATTTATCAATACCTCTCATTTCTGCTGCAATGGATACAGTTACAGAATCTAAAATGGCAATTGCTATGGCACAGTCAGGTGGCTTAGGAGTTATTCATAGAAATCTTGATTATGAGACACAAGCAAATGAAGTTAAAAAAGTTAAAAAATTTGAATCGGGAATGGTTGTTGATCCAGTAACTATAAGCCCCAATCAATCTTTAAAGGATGCTCTAGATCTTATGCAAAGCCATAATATTTCTGGGATACCTGTTACAGATCCAAAAACTAAAAAATTAAAAGGGATTATTACTAACCGTGATGTGAGATTTGCTTCCAATCAAGATCAAAAAGTTCATGAGTTAATGACAAATGAAGATCTTATAACGGTTGATGAAAGTGTTACTCAGGCAAAAGCTAAAGCAGAGCTTCACAAACATAGAATAGAAAAGCTTTTGGTTGTTGATAAGCAATATAGGTGTATTGGTTTAATTACAGTCAAAGATATGGAAAAATCTAAACTTCATCCCACTGCTTGTAAGGATCGTCAGGGCAGACTAAGAGTGGCTGCGGCGACCTCTGTGGGTGATAAAGGATTTGAAAGAGCAGAAGCTTTGATAGATGCAGGTGTGGATCTTCTCGTTGTCGATACTGCGCACGGTCATTCGTCTCAAGTTCCTCAAATTGTCAAAAGAATAAAAAAGCTTTCAAAAACAACTCAAATTATTGCAGGGAATGTTGCAACAAAAGAAGCCGCTAAATCTTTAATAGGTGCTGGAGCTGATTGTATTAAGGTTGGAATAGGTCCTGGTTCAATATGTACTACAAGAATTGTAGCAGGTGTTGGAGTTCCGCAATTAACGGCTATTATTGATTGTGCAAATGAGGCTCATAAAGCAAATATTCCAGTTATTGCAGATGGTGGTATAAAATTCTCAGGAGATTTTGCAAAAGCTCTAGCTGCTGGTGCTGATGTTGCCATGATAGGCTCTTTATTTGCTGGTACAGCTGAGGCTCCCGGAGAAATATTTTTACATCAAGGAAGACGTTTTAAGTCATATAGGGGTATGGGCTCTGTAACAGCTATGGCAGAAGGTTCAGCTGATAGGTATTTTCAATCAGATATGGGTAATAATAAAAAACTAGTTCCGGAAGGTGTTGAAGGTCAAGTTCCATACACAGGTTCAGTTCATGATATTATCCATCAAATGATTGGAGGATTAAGAGCATCAATGGGTTATACAGGTTCAAAAACGCTTAAGGATTTTCAAACCAAAACTAAATTTATCAGAATTTCTTCTGCCTCTTTGACTGAAAGTCATACTCACGATGTTTTAGTAACTCGCGAAGCCCCTAACTATCCTGTTAGAGGTTAATTTTTGATAAATTATAAAAGATATTTTCTATTAATCCTCTCTTTTTTAATACTGACTGGTGCTTATTCTCTAAGTGAAGTTTCAAATAAACTATCTAATGAAGCCTTAGTGACACTCGAGAGCGATTATGAAGAAGCTTTATCTTTATCAAGACAAGGATTAACAGCGGATCCATCAAATGCATTTGCTTGGGCAGTGGGTGGAAGGGTTCTGATGAAGGAAGGTAAAAACGAAGAATCTCAAAGTTACTTTGTAAGGTCGCTATCATTAAATCCAATTTTAAAAGAAGGTCTTTATTGGGGAGCGGAAGTGGATATTTTATTAAAAGATATTAATGGTGCTGAAAAGAAATTAGATACTTTAATAAATTCATGTTCAGACTGCAGTGAAACAGAAATGCTAAGGCAATCAATTGAATCATTTAAGAATCAAGAACTTTCGGTTAAAAATATTAAGGAAGAGAATAAACCAAATGAATAATAGCGTTAAAAACGATAGAATACTTATTCTAGATTTCGGTAGTCAGGTTACACAGTTAATAGCTCGAAGGATAAGGGAAAGCGGAGTTTATTGTGAAATTTATCCTTATATGAAATGGGAAGAAGGAATTAATGCTATCCAGCCTCTGGGAATAATTTTATCAGGGGGGCCTGCTTCTGTTATTGAAGATTCCTCACCTCAAGTAGCTAAGGAGGTTTTAGATTATAATGTTCCCATTTTAGGTATCTGCTATGGGCAACAAACACTTTGCTCTCAACTCGGAGGAAAGGTTGAAAATTCCTCCAAAAGAGAATTTGGAAGAGCAAATATCGAAATTATTGAAGACTCAAAATTCTTTCATGGATTTGATAAAAATAATTTAAATGAACCTGTATGGATGAGTCATGGTGATAAGGTAAGTCAAATTCCTGAGGGTTTTAAGGTTATAGCTAAAAGTGAAAATGCTCCTTTTGCAGCAATTTCAAATGAAGAAAAAAAGATTTATGGTGTTCAATTTCATCCTGAAGTTGTTCATACTCCAAACGGATCAAAAATGTTAAAAAATTTCACCCATTTAATTTGTGGGTGTACTGGTGATTGGACTATTGAGTCATTTAAAAATGTCGCCATTGAAAGAATTAAGAATCAAGTGGGAAGTGGAAGAGTAGTTTGTGGCCTTTCCGGTGGAGTAGACTCTTCTGTTGCTGCAGTCCTTCTTCATCAAGCAATAGGCGATCAATTGACATGTATTTATGTTGATACAGGTCTGATGCGAGAGAATGAAACACAAGAAGTTGTTGATATGTTTAAAGGTCATTTTAATATTCCTTTAGTTCATGTTGATGCAGGCGAAGCTTTTTTAAATGATCTTAATGGCGTGAGTGATCCGGAGAAAAAAAGAAAAATTATTGGATCTAAGTTCATTGATATTTTTGATGATGAGGCATCTAAATTGGGAGGAGCAGATTTTCTTGCTCAAGGAACTCTTTATCCGGATGTAATCGAGAGTGTTTCTTTTATTGGAGGCCCCTCGGTAACAATTAAAAGCCATCATAATGTTGGCGGTCTCCCAGAGAGAATGAAAATGGAATTAGTCGAGCCCTTAAGAGAGCTCTTTAAAGATGAGGTTAGAAATCTTGGAAGAGAGCTTGGGCTACCTGATCGTTTTATAGACAGACACCCATTCCCTGGCCCTGGTCTGGCGATACGAATCCCTGGTGAGATAACAACTGATAAAGTCGAAATTCTTCGTAAAGCTGATACAATTTATATTGATGAAATTAAAAAGGCTGGTCTTTATAAAGAAATATGGCAAGCATTTGCAGTTCTCTTACCAGTTCAAACTGTTGGTGTAATGGGTGACGAAAGAACTTATGAATATGTATGTGCTTTAAGAGCTGTTACTTCTTTGGATGGTATGACGGCTGATTATTATCCTTATGAACAGAGTTTTTTAGCAAATGTGAGTACTAGAATAATTAATGAAGTAAAGGGTATTAACAGAGTTGTTTATGACATTACTTCTAAACCACCGGGTACTATTGAGTGGGAATAAAATGAGTATAATAGTAAGAAATATTAAATGGATTATGCTTTTTGCTGGTGTAATTACTTGTACAACGTTTTTCGCTGTTATTGCTCCTCAAGATGCACTTTTAAAT
>JABHUT010000045.1 GCA_018658685.1 Alphaproteobacteria bacterium | reverse complement strand
CATCTTATGTTTTATGCATATGAAGTTGTATTTGGAAAACCTATTAATCAAAAAGTCCAAGAATATGGTATGCAAATAGGGGTAAGTCTTTTAATTGCTCTTATGGTTTTTGTAACTATTCTTGATATAAGTCGTTTATAAATCTAAAGGATATTTTCCTAGGAACAATATGAATAAATATTTGAATTCAATATTTGTAGTTCTTGCTATATTTTTGCTTAGTTATCCTGCTTTATCTCAGGAGGGCGAGGAATTAGAAAATAGCGGTCCCCCTGAACAAAGTTTTGAAAGGATTCTTTTTATTGAGGTAAGTGGATCGCAAAGAATTGAACCTGATACTATTCGTTCTTATATGACAATTAGACCAGGAGATCTTTATAATGAAGAGATTGTAGATCAGTCATTAAAAATACTTTTTAATACTGGTTTATTTGCTGACGTTGCAATTCGTTACGAAAAATCAGGATTAATAGTTTTTGTTGTTGAAAACCCAATTATTAATAGAGTAGATTTTGAAGGCAATAAAGCTCTTAAGACCGATAAATTTGAAGAAGAGGTCGAGTTAAGTCCTCGTTCCGTTTATACTAGGTCAAAAGTCCAAGCTGACGTTCAAAGACTTGTTGAGCTTTATAGGAGATCTGGAAGATTTTCTGCTATTATTGAACCTAAGGTAATTAGGCAACCTCAAAATAGAGTAGACCTTATTTTTGAAATAAGTGAAGGTCCTACAACTGGAGTTTCATCGATAAATTTTCTAGGAAATAAGGAGTTTAAAGACAGGAAACTTAAAGGAAAATTAGTTACTAAAGAATCTCGTTGGTGGAAATTCTTTTCATCGGATGACTCATATGATCCAGATAAACTTGCATATGATAGGGAGGAGTTAAGGAAATTTTATTTAGACGAGGGTTTCGCTGACTTTCAAGTTATATCTGCTGTTGCTGAATTAGCAAAAGATGGTTCAAATTTTATTATTACTTATGTTCTTGATGAAGGACGCGAGTATAGATTTGGCGAGGCATCAATCACAAGCACACTTCCTAATATGAATACCGATGACCTTCTTCCTTTAATAGAGCATAGAAAAGGAAATATATACAAAGCAACACAAATAGACACATCTATTGATCAGCTTACATTATCTGTAGGCGAGGAAGGCTATGCATCAGCTGAGGTTAGGCCTCGAGTAAAAAGAAATAAAGAAGAAGGTATAATTGATATCGTTTATTCAATTGAAGAGGGTCCTAGGGTTTATGTAGAAAAAGTTAATATTAATCAAAACTCTAGAACTAGAGATGAAGTCATAAGAAGGGAGCTTAGAGTTCTTGAAGGAGATTCTTACAATAAAGTCTTAATAGATAGATCGGAAAATAAAATTAAAGGTTTAGGCTATTTTAAAGAGGTTGAAGTTAGCGTGCGACCTGGATCAATTGAAGATAGAATGATTGTTGACTTTGATGTTGAGGAGCAACCTACTGGTGAGCTATCTGTAGGTGCTGGTTTTTCTTCCGCGGAGAGTTTACTTTTAGAAATTGGAATTTCTGAGAGGAATCTTTTGGGCCGTGGTCAGTCAGTTAAATTGAATATTGCTAATTCGGAAAGAAGAAAACAGTTTGAAATAGGATTTACTCAACCTTATTTTTTAGGAAGAAGATTATCTGCTGGATTTGATATTTTTCATATTGATAATGACTACAGAAGATACTCTTCATATAGATCCATGCAATCAGGTGCGTCACTAAGAGCTGTCTTTCCTATGTCTGATTTTTCAAGCCTTCAGGTTTTCTATAGATATTTTCAGGAAGAAATTTCTAGTTACAATTTTGATAGTGGTTATAATTTAGCTGATGATTATAATGCCGATAAATCAGAGATTGGTTACAGTTATGCCATTGATACTAGAGATGACTACATTGACCCAACCTCAGGCTGGACCTTTTCTTTCGGACAAGATTTAGCAGGATTATTAGGTGACTCTGAATATTTAAGAACTACTACTGGTGGTAAATATTATTATGAAATTGCTCAAAACTGGGTCCTTAATATTGGTGCAAATGCTGGATACATCTATAACTATTCTGATAAAAACTTAAGAATTAATGATAGGTTTTTTAAAGGTGGAACAACCTTTCGTGGTTTTGATAGGGCTGGTGTAGGTCCAAAAGAAATAATAACTGACAGACCTCGAGGCGCAGAATTTTTTGCAATAGGCACGATTGAATTAACTATTCCTTTAGGTCTTCCTGACGAGTTTGGATTAAAGACTGCGTTATTTAGTGATTTTGGTATTCTTGGCAAAAATGACGATACTGATAGAGTTTTAAATAATTTTCAGGCACAAGAACTTTTATCTGATCCTAATGGAGTATATTATGATCTTACAGCATTACTAAATAAGGACTATAGCGCAATAAATAATGCCTGTAGCATTGATAGTGTTGGTATGAATGAAAAATATGGAACTCTTTGTACGCAATTTGTTGATGATGCTACTTTTAGAGCAACAATAGGTGTAACTCTAAATTGGAATTCACCATTTGGACCTATTCGCTTTGATGTAGGCCGAGCTGTTGCAAGTGAAGATTATGACGACGCTAAGTTTTTTAGGTTTAGTGGGGGTACTAGATTTTAATTATTAGAAAGACTATTAGAGTATCTTAATGTACTTTATTAGTTATTAGTGTATATGTTTTTGATATAATTATTATTTAATATTTGTTTAAAATATATCAATAGATATTTGGAGGAAAAAATGAAAAAATCATTTATTATTGCTGCGATTGCTCTTTTAGTAGGGTGTTTATCTTTACCAGCTAAAGCGGCAGAAGATGTTCTAATTGTAAATTTACAATATGTGGTATCTCAATCAAAGTCAGGTCTTTCACTTAGAAAACAAAGTGAAGCTCTTAATAAAGAGGTGGTTGATCTTCGAGATAGTATTTCAAAAGACCTCCAAGCAAAGGGTAAAAAGCTAGAGGATGATAAAACTCTTCTTGCTCCAGAGGTTTTTCAAGAGAGGTTATTAGCCCTTCAAACAGAGGCTGAAAGTAAACAATCCGAACTTCAATCTAAAGTCCAAAAAATTCAAGAAGCTATTCAGAGGGCCTCAGCTTCTATTGATTCAGTAATGAGTCCTATTTTAACTGAATTAGTTAATGAAAAAGGCGCTAAGCTTTTACTTGATAGGCAGGCTATACTATTTGGTGACCCTAAGTTGGATATTTCAGCTGAGGTTGTAAAAAAACTTAATAAAAGACTTCCAGATGTAAAGGTTACTATCTCTGACGAATAGGAGTTTTTTTTATTAATGAGTGACCCTAGATTTTTTGAAAAGTCAGGACCCTTTAGTTTAATAGAGATCGCTAATCTTATTAATGGTGATTTGTCTTGTAAGAATGATGGTATTCTTATAGAGGACATTTCAACACTTAAATTTGCTAAAGATAATGAAATAACTTTTTTTCAAGATCTTTCTTATAAAAGTGATCTTGGCAAAACAAAAGCCTCAGTTTGTTTAATTAAAAAAGAACATAAAGATTATGCTCCAGAAAATATTGATTTAATATTTTCAAATAATCCCTACATGGACTTTACATTAATTTCTCAATCTTTTTATCCAAATGAAATTTTTCCAAAAAGTACTTCAAGTTTTGAAAAAAGTTTATCGAATAATGGAGTTGACCACACTGCAGTTATTCACTCAACTTCAGTTATTGAAGAGGGAGCTATAATTGGTGCTAATGTAGTAATTGATAAAAACTCTACTATATCTTCCAATGCAGTGATAGGAAAAGGAGTTGAGATAGGTTCTAATAGCTTTATAGGGGCCAATGTAACAATAACTCACTCAATTATTGGTAAAAATATTATAATTCATCAAGGAACGTCTATAGGTCAAGACGGTTTTGGTTTTGCTATGTCTCCTGAAGGACATAAAAAAATTCCTCAAGTTGGGCGTGTTTTGATTCAGGATAATGTTGAGGTAGGAGCAAATTGCTCAATAGATCGTGGAAGTATTCAAGATACTGTAATTAAAAAAGGTACTAAAATTGATAATTTGGTCCACATAGCGCATAATTGCGTAATTGGAGAAAATTGTATAATTGCTGGAATGGTCGGTCTTGCTGGATCAACAACATTAGAAGACTTTGTGGTAATGGGTGCTAAATCTGGAGCAGTTGGCCATATTACAATTGGTAAAGGTTCGCAAATAGCTGCAAAAGCTGGAGTAAGTAAAACTCTTCCTCCGGGAAAAATATGGGCAGGGTTTCCTATAAGGGAAATAGATTTATGGAAAAAAGATCTTTCACAGATT
>JABHUT010000044.1 GCA_018658685.1 Alphaproteobacteria bacterium | reverse complement strand
TTTTTTACAAAAAGATTATTTAGCATTTCTTCTGCAAGATCTTCGGCAACTAAAGAAATGTCCATTAATGCTGATTCTTTACTTTTACTTATATCAGCTTCAGATGACTCAATATCTCTAGAAACCTTTTCCTCAAATTCACTTCTTTTTAAGGATATTTCTTCAAGATTCTTTTGTCTTTCGGTCATTAAATTCTTTTGAGATTGAGCTTTTGCTTCTTCTAATTTTATTCTCAAATCCTCAACAACACTCTCAGCCTCTATTGAAAGTGCTTTAGCCTCATCCAAATCGTCTGTAATAGTATCTTTTCTCTCTTCAATAACATCTGAAATTCTTGGCAATGCTATTCTTGATAACATTAGATAAAGGACAGAAAGGCTAATAAAGAGCCAAAAAAGCTGAGGGATGAATGTTGTAAAATCTAATTGAGGCATTAACTATACTTCTTGCTAAACAACAAATAAAAGTATTAAGGCAACTAGAAGGCCAAAAAGTCCAGTAGCTTCTGCCAAAGCAAAGCCCAGTAACAAATTAGGAAATTGAGCTTGTGCTGCACTTGGATTTCTTAAAGCTCCCTGAAGATAACTACTGAATATTAGACCAATACCAATACCAGCTCCTGCTAAAGCTAAACACGCTATCCCAGCGCCTATATATTTTGCTGCTTCTGCTTCCATTTTACTCTCCTTAAATAAATTAGTTAATAATGTTTATAATAAAACCTAATGCATATGCAATGAATCATTTAAATAAATACATGTTAAAATTGTAAAAACATACGCTTGTAAAAAAGCAATTAATATTTCAAGACCGGTAAATGCAACCATTACACCAAGAGGAAGCCAGCCACCAACAATTCCCATTGAAATAACAAACCCTGAGAATACTTTAAGCATAGTGTGACCCGCCATCATATTTGCAAATAACCTAACGGAAAGGCTAATAGGTCTTGTAAAATAAGAAATCACTTCAATTATTACTAAAAGCGGTAACATAAAGATAGGAACTCCTTTGGGAGCAAAGTAACCAAAAAATCCAAGCCCATGCTTTACAAAGCCAACAATTGTAACCAATAAAAATATTAAAAATGCTAGAGCAAATGTAACAGCTATATGACTTGTTACAGTAAAGCTATAAGGCATCATACCGAGCATATTTAAAAAAAGAACAAACATAAATATTGTAAAAATAAATGGAAAATACTTCTTTCCTTCTTGACCAACATTCTGTCGAACCATATTTGAAACAAATTCATAGGAGAGCTCAACAAGAGATTGCATTCTAGAAGGAACCAATGCTTGCTTTCTAACAAAAAAAATAGAGAAAAAACTTATCAAGATTACAGCAATTACCATAAACAGAGATGAATTAGTAAATGATAAATCAAAACCGCCAATATTAATATCAACATACCTAGCAATTTCAAATTGATGCATGGGATCAGCCGGAAAAGATCCTGCGCTATGATTACCATCTAGGTTTTCTGCTGAAGCCATTTATAAACCCTTACGATTAAGACTCATTATTCATATTCTTAGCAGTCTTAATAACATTTATAATTCCTGCTGCAATACCTAAAATAAAAAATATTAGAAGAAACCAAGGTTGGGTTCCTAACCACTTATCAATAGACCAGCCCATAACCCCGCCGACCACAATACCTGAAACAAGTTCTGTGCTTAATCTAAAGGCTAAACCTAAGGAATTCCCTCGTTTTTCTATATTTTCTGAAGTTCTAATAAGACTTTCTTTTGATTTTATTTCATCAACTCTATCAATAACATCTGATGGATTTTTAGATGAATTATTTTTTTTATTTTCCAATTCTATACCCTGGGAGTTTAAAATAACTTCTTAATATTACAGATAATACCTATTCTTAAGCTAGCTTACGGAATTTCTCGGCCGTACTCAAATCTACGGAAACCAGTTGACTTACCCCTTTCTCCTGCATTGTAACTCCAAACAATCTATCCATTCTAGACATTGTTAAGGCATGGTGAGTAATTATAAGGAATCTAGTATTAACACTCTTTGACATTTCATCTATTAGGTCACAAAATCTTTCAACATTTGCATCGTCTAAAGGCGCATCAACTTCATCAAGAACGCAAATAGGTGAAGGGTTAGTTAAAAACACAGCAAATATTAATGATGTCGCAGTAAGCGCTTTCTCGCCGCCTGAAAGTGAATCCATTGATTTTAATTTCTTACCTGGAGGTTGAGCAAGCATTTCCAGCCCAGCCTCTAACGGATCATCAGAGTCAACAAAATTTAATTCTGCATTTCCACCTCCAAAAAGTTTTTTGAAAACTTCCTGAAATTTATTATTTACCTCATCAAAAGCTAATCTCATCCTCTCTCTACTCTCCTGATTAAGTCCTGCAATTCCTTTCTTGAGTTCTGAAATGGCTTTATCTAAATCTTCTCTTTCTGACTTTGTCTCTTCAAATCTGTCTTGTATTTCCTCCAACTCAAAATCTGCTCTTAAGTTTACCCCTCCTAAAAGCTCCCTTTCATTTTTAAAACGTTCATAACTCTCCTCGGCAGAAGTTTCGCTAGGCATAGGGTTTTCATCAGAAAAATTGGTTAACTTAATTAGTTCGTCAACATTAATATTGAGATCCTTATTGATTTGAGATTTAACTTCATCCAATCGATCATTGTTATTTTGTGAAAGAATTTCTAATCTACCTTCTAGCTCTCTAGCCTGAGCTTCTTTTTCAGAAGCAGACCTAATTCTATCTCTAATATCAGCAAGTTTATTTTCAAGATTAATAAATTGATCTTCGGAGTTCGATTTTAAGATTTTAGATTTTTCAATCAATGTCTGTAATGAATTTCTTTTTTCTTCAATTTCATTAGGAAGGTTTAAATGCTTTAATTTTTCATCTTCCAAGTTCTTTAAACGATTATTTAATTCTAAAATTTGATTTTCAGTTTGCGGTATTTTTTTATCTAAATCATCCTTACTGCTTATCTCGGTATTAATTCTATCTAGCTCAATTTTTAATTTGGTAATATTATCTCGAATTTCATCATTTTTTTCTTTTAAATCAATAATATTTTTATACTTTTTTTCAAATTCAACTATTGAAGCATTAACTCTCTCCAGCTGATTTAAGTTATCCGAACTATATTTATTAAAATCAGCTAATTTTGAATTAAGATTTGATAGTTCTTGTTTCGATAGTAATATTTTTTTATCTAGATCATCCTTATTTTTAATTTCATTACTAATTCTATCTAATTCAATTTTGAGATTTGTAATATCATTTTGTATCAGAGCACTTTTTTCTTTAACTTTATCAATTCCAGTATATTTTCTTTCAAATTCATCGATAGATTTTATGATATCCTCAAGTTGATTTCTGTTTTGAAGTCTTTCAGAAGCAGAGCTTGCAGAGCTTGATGCAACTACTAATCCGTCCCATCTCCATAGGTCACCTTCCTTTGAAACAAGTCTTTGACCATACTTAAGTTTAGAGATTAATTTTACTCCATCCTCTTTATTTATAATACCTGTTTGATCTATTCGTCTTTTTATAGCCTTAGAACCACCAACATAATTTGACAACGGTTCACAGCCATCAGGGAGTTCATGAATTTCGTCAAATCCATCAAGAAACTTCCAATGAATAGGGTTTTTATCATTTATCGAATAATACAATTCATCGCCTAATAATGCGTCTAATGCATTTTCATAACCAGGAGTAACATTGAGTTTATCAATCAATGAGTCATCATTATTAAAACTTTCCCCTATAATCCTTTTAAGTGCGTCTTTTTGAGAGTAAATTGCGACCATATTATTAGCGAAATCTTCATTCTTTTTTAATTCATTTATTTTACTTTCTATTTCACTTCTAATTGATTGTTCTTTTCCATTTAAAGTTTCTCCTTCAATTTTATTATCATCTGAAGAGATATTTAAATCATCGAGTAAATTATTTTCTCTTTTTATTTGGGATAAAATAGATTCCTTTAGATCGTTATCTGAACTTATGATCTTCTTTATATTTTCTTGCTTAGAGTAAATGCTAGAAAATTCTTCTAATAAAATATTATTTTTTATTAAATCCTCGTTGTATTCTTTTATTAATTTCTCTATGTCATGTTTTTTTTGAATATTGATTTCGTTGTCACCCTGCTTTGAGAGTAAATCTCTTAGATCAGTTAGTATCTCATTTTCTCTAACTAATTGAGATTTTGTTGATTGAATAAATTCACTTAATTCTAAAGACCTTTCTTTTTGTCTTAAAGACTCTTTATCTAAACCCTCCATTTCAATAACTAAACGCTGAAGTTTTGCTGAGTCTTTTGCAGCACTCTCTCTTAAAGGCCCCAAATCAGACTGCAATTTAATTTCTTCTGAATTTAAAGAAGCAACCCCTCTTATTGATTCTTGATGATTTTTAACTGCTTCAGTAAATTGCTTTTTTGATTCAATTAATTGCTCATTAACAACTTGATATTTTACAGCCAAAACAATCGACTGAGCATTTCTAATTTCCTCAGAAAGAGACTTATACCTATTAGCTTCTCGAGCCTGCTTCTTGAGAGATCGCATTTGTGATGACAGTTCTTTTAAAACATCGTCTAAACGTTCAAGATTAGTTTGAGCAGCATTTAACCTTAATTCAGCCTCATGACGTCTTACATGAAACCCTGATATTCCGGCAGCCTCTTCCAGAATCCTTCTTCTTTGCTCAGGTTTTTGACTAATTAATTCATCAATTTGACCTTGCCTTACAAGAGAGGGTGACCTAGCTCCTGTTGATACATCTGCAAAAAGCATCTGAACATCCCTAGCCCTTATGTCTTTCCCATTTATTCTATAAGCTGAACCTGATTCCCTTTCAATCCTCCTAGTAACCTCGACAGTTTCTTCACTATTATAATCTTTTGGAGCATTTCTTTCCTTGTTATCAAGAACTAACGAAACCTCAGCAAAATTTCTTGCAGGTCTATTTTCTGTTCCAGAAAAAATAACATCATCCATAGTGGATGTGCGCATTGATTTATATGATGTTTCACCCATTGCCCATCTAAGGGCTTCTACAAGATTTGATTTACCGCATCCATTAGGGCCTACAACACCAGTCAATCCCTTCCCTATGCTGACTTCTACAGGATCAACAAATGATTTAAAATTAGAAATGCGTAGCTTTTTAAAATCCACTTTTTCCTCTTTATTTAATTTCGTCTAACATTTCTTGGTAGTCTAAAGAAGATATTTTTTTTCCATTTACAAAAACCGAGGGGGTGCCATTAATTCCAAAGCTATTGGTGGCAATACTCATATTACTCTCAATTAATTTTATTAATTTTTCATCACTTAAACACACCTCAACCTCTGAAACTGATAATCCAAAATTCTTAGCAATAGAAAGTAGTCCTTGATAGCCCCTTTGTATCCATTTTTTTTGTGTCTTCAACAAAACATTAATAACATCA
>JABHUT010000043.1 GCA_018658685.1 Alphaproteobacteria bacterium | reverse complement strand
CTTTTTATTTTTTTAACATCTTCACCTGTTATAGACTCTGCTAAAGAGCATCCAGCATCCATGCTTGGAATTAAAACAGTTTTATCCATATTTAGAAGTTTTGATGTTTCTGCCATAAAATGTACTCCACACTGAAGAATTATTTCTGCATCAACATTTCCAGCTTCTTTTGCAAGCTGAAGTGAATCACCTCTAATATCACTTATGCAATGAAAGATTTCAGGGGTTTGATAATTATGAGCTAGAATAACTGCATTCATATCTTTTTTGAGTATATTTATTGCCTGAATATATGGAGCAAAAATAGACCACTCAATCTCAGGAATAACTCTAGAGACTTTTTTATAATCTTCTTTTGTTTCATTAAACATTTTTTCTGACCAAGAAATATTCATTACTTTTAATATCTCAGGACCAGATAAATATTTTTTATTGTTTATTTTCTTCTTCATTTTATCTTTCATTAAAGAATTATTTACTCTGAGAAAAAATCTGGGAATATAAATATTACATTCTTATCATTATTTTTAGTTGTGATTTTGATTTTCTCTCTTTCGGGATTAATAATTTTCTCTATTTTGACTAAAGCCAAACCATAGTCATCGATTTTTTTTATCACCGCTCCAATTGTTTGGTCATTATAGACCAATTCTTCATTACTAGTAAAGGTATCCTTACTTTCGAAGGCTATTATTCTTTTTTTTACTTTACCCTTTCTATGCATTCTAGATGTAACTTCTTGTCCGATAAAGCAACCTTTCTTAAAATCTATTCCTTTTAAATAATCAAGATTTGCTTCCATAGGGAATAATTCGCCTGATTTTATTTCACTTCCTACTTCTGCAATCCCAAGTTTAATTTTTTGTTTTTCATAACTATCTTGATCAGAGTTGAAAAACTCATTATTCGAATCAAGAATCTCTCTAGTTCCTAATTCACTAATTCTTGGATCAACTGCATTAGGGTTTTCTTTTTTGTTATCCATGCTAACAAATACTGATAAATCATCTCTTTTATCTAAACTGACTTCAGACCTTAATTTATATATATTTAGCAACTTTATTAAACTATCCATATTTGATTCAGATGTATCAATTAAAAAGTTATTATTTATTTTTGAAATAATAAAATCATAAAGCAATTTACCTTGAGGTGTTAAAATTGAACCATAGGATGATCTTTTTCTTATATTTTTGATATCACACGTAACTATTCCTTGTAGGAATTGCTCAGAGTCTTTTCCGCTAACTGATAATATTGAACGGTTTGATAGTTTGGTTAATTTTTTTTTCATAATAACAATTATCTTTTATAATTAGAGTTATCAATTATAGTAAATTAAGGTAAAAGAAACAATGTCGTTTGATACAATCTATAAAGGGTCAAATATAGTAACCCATAATAATACATATGTATCTGATATTGCTGTAAAGGATGGAAAAATAATCACTATAGGTGATCTTTCGAAAGAAAGCGCAACTCAAACTATTGATATTACTGGATACTATCTTTTACCAGGTGTTATTGATACTCAGGTTCATTTTAGAGAGCCTGGCTTGGAGTACAAAGAAGATTTAAATTCTGGAACTAAAGCTGCTATTTTAGGTGGAATAACTGGTGTTTTTGAAATGCCTAATACTAATCCTGCAACAACAAACGAAGAAGCCCTCAGAGAGAAATTGAGGCTAGCCGAGGGAAGGCTTTTTTGTGATTATGCTTTTTATGCAGGAGGTACTGAAGATAATTACCTAGAGCTTCCTAAATTAGAAAAAATTCCTGGGTGTTGTGGCGTAAAAGTTTTTATGGGGTTAAGTGTTGGTTCTTTATTAGTTACAGATCACAATGATTTAAATAATATCGTATCTAGCATAAACAATAGAGCTTCTTTTCATTGTGAGGATCAGGATTTGCTTGAAGAGAGGATAGATTTTCAAATACCAGGAGATATAAATTCTCATGAAGTTTGGAGAAATGATGAGCAATGTTTTAAAGCTACTCAAAGGATAGTTAATATAGCTAGAATGAATAAGAAAAATATTCATATTCTCCACGTTTCCACTAAACAAGAGATTG
>JABHUT010000042.1 GCA_018658685.1 Alphaproteobacteria bacterium | reverse complement strand
TTTTATTATTTTTTTATTAGAACAATTAATTATTATTTAAATCTAACAAGATTTTCTAAGATTTAGCAATATATTTTATCAATATTATCAATAAGTTAATAAGTATGACTTATTATTTATGAAAAAATATTTATAGATTTTTTATATTAAGGACTTAATAAAAAAAGGGCCATAAAAAATTATGGCCCTTTTAGTTATTATTTTTTATTGCGATTTTTAGAATTCAGCAGAAAATTCTAAACCAATACTTCTTGGTCTAGTCACTGTTCCAACATTAAATAATGACGCTGAAACATTACTTCCACCTAATAAAGTAGCAAACTCAACCTGCTCATCAGTAAGATTCTTACCAAAAAGACTAACGCTGTAGTTGTCAAAGTAGTATGCGATTGTAGCACTTAAATCATCAGCATTACCACCCGTTACACGACCAGCATTAAGGTTAAGAACATCAGTCTCAAAATCATCAATTTTTGTATATTTAGCAAAAATATCTAACTCTCCATTACCAATCCTAGTAGTGTAATTAAAGCCTACACCAATAGTACTGTCAGGAGCATTTCTTGGCTTTAGGAAACTAGCATCTTCTACTATTGTTATATTATCACCAGGATTTAGATCAGTTTCAAATTCTTCATATGAAGCATCAAGAAACCCTGCATTTAGAAATAAACGTAAATCAGGAGTAACAGCAAATAAAATTTCTGCTTCCCAACCTTCGTATAAAACTTCTGCAGCATTATCAAAAACAGACGCAACTGTTTTGGTATCAGGATCTATTTTTGAATAAGATTCTTGCTTATCTTCAAATTCATTATGGAAGGCTGTTAAGTTTAATCTTAAACGATTATCCATTAACATACTTTTAAATCCAACTTCAATTGAAGTAGCAAATTCAGGATCATATTGATCTCTTTCATAATCACGAATATTTTGATTTACACCAAAGAATCCACCAGAATGGAAGCCTTCAGAGAAAGATGCATAAAACATTCTATTTTCATCAATCTCGTATGATGCACCAAAGTGCAATGAAACTTCATCCCAAGTATTGTTTAAATCAGCATATCCAGCGAAATTTCTTTCCCTAGCTCTTTCAAGATTTGATAAATAAGCTTGACCAGCTATGAAATGCTTTTTCTCTTCAGTCCAACGAGCACCAGCTTCCAACGAAAGTTTATCAGTTACATCATATGTGTACTGAGCAAAAGCAGCTGTCGATTCTGTTTTTTGTGTTTCATAAAGAATTTGAGTTACTCTACCTGAGAACCCTTTTTCAATACCTAGATCACAAGAAATAGGAGCAAAAGCACCATCGAGACCGTTAGTACCCTGACAAGCACTCCAAAGAGCATCACTGCTAGCTACACCGCCAAACAATGTCTGCCAGAACTCACCGCCAGTAACCCAATCTTGAGTAAACTCACTTTCCCAAAGATAAACACCTGCAATTAAAGATGACCTTTCCCATTGACCTTCAAAACGGAATTCATGACTTGTTTGCTCATAATCATTCCATCTTTCAATTGTAATAAAAGGAGCTGCTGATCCATCATAATCATAGATACGATATTCACCTTGTTCTCTCACTCCTGAGATCATTCTTAATGTTATATTTTCATTAAGTTCGTAGCTCATATTTAAAGTGAAAGCTTTGATATCATTTTCTGCATCATTTTCTGTATCCATTTCTGCAACGCCAGGAATATCAGCACTATACCTACAGGTATATGCATATTCAGCACAATTTCTTGTGCCAAGAGCTAGAGTTTTATCATAGCTTCCTTCTGGAGGAGCTGGCATCACACCTGGAGCAAAATTATAATTAGTATGATAAGCATTTAACTGACTCTTATCCATAATTTGTTCTACTGTGAGTAAAGCTTCGAATTTTTCATTTTCATATAAAAATGTTACACCATAGTTGCTATAATCCTTTCTAGGAATATTATTACCTGTAGTTTTATTTGGTAACCAACCATCATCTTTCATTTGTGTCATGAAAAGTTTAGTTTTTAGATTGCCTGATGAAGGAAGATTGATGACGGCTCTTTGTTCATTTTGTCCGTCTTCACCTACAGTAAGTTGAAGCCTAGCTCCAGCCTCTCCTGTTGGTCTGCTTCTTATGACATTGATAACACCACCTACAGTATTTTTACCAAATAGTGTTCCTTGTGGGCCACGAAGAATTTCGATTCTTTCTAAATCAAAATTTTCTAAAATTGCACCAGCTGATGAACCTAAATATATTCCATCAAGCATGATACCAATTGGTGGATCAAAGGAATTATCGTCGGCCCTAGTAGGGCTTATACCTCTTATATTAATATTAGCTCCACCAGAACGACTTCCTTCTTCGGAGATTCGAACATTTGGTGCAAAACCATTAACATCATTAAGATCCCTTATGCTTGAACGTGCAAGATCTTGGCCAGTAATTGCAGTAATAGCCACTGGAACTTTTTGTGACGTTTCTTTAATTTTTCTAGCTGTTACTATTATTTCTTCAATACTTGCGGTTCTTTCAGCTTGCTCTTCTTGAGCTGAAACGCTGTTAAAACTTCCTGTTAGAAGAAGGGCTGCAACTGCAAAACCCATATTAAAATATTTAAATAAACTCATATTAAACTACTCCCGATATTTTTTATTACTATTACTTTTATTAGTATTAGGATTCTAACTAAAAGTTAGTTAGAATTTTTTTTTAATATAAGTTTAAAGGTATTAATAAGTCAAACTGATTAATCAATAATATCTATTAGTAATATAAATAGTAAGAATGGCTATATTGGATTAGACAAAAATAGGGCCACTTAAGACCTTTTAGTAATTTATATAATTTTTAATTCTAGATTTTTGGTCCTAGCCATAGTCTTCCAATAATAAGGTATCCTACCGATAGAATAAAAAGACTACTGATTAGATCCGGAGTTAATGATAAGGCTGGAACATCAATAGTTCCGCCTATATTTTCAATCATTACGGAGCCCCTTGCTGATATCTCAGCTCCAGAAGCTTTTAAGACCGCTAAGCTATGAGCGGCTGTTTCAAAACTAAATCTTACATAACTTGCCACTAGATTGAATTGAAATAAGCTAACAAGGCCAAAAACAGTTACTGCTATTTTCATAAGAATACCTGCTCCACCTTCAATGGCTATCGATGCTGAACGACCTGCCACCCATAATAGGAAAGCCCATAAAATTCCAAATAATGCTGTTGCCATCAAAGAATTACTCATTTGGCTATAAATTTCTACTTCACTCATAATATGTCTCCTAATTTTAAATTATTTATTATTCGTTATTTGAGTCACCCATCCAGATACCTGAAAGAAGGCACATTGCTAAAGCAATTACTAAAACTATACCTGCTGGCTCATTTACTAGGCTAAAAGTAGGAACCTCTATACTACCGTTAAAATTATCGATTAGTGATTGTCCTCTTGCGCTCACAGATCCGTTTTCTTCTTTTAAAACAGCCATTGAATGAGCTGCGCCTCTTATACCAAGTGAAACATAGGCAAATTGCATATTAATATACCATATTGATGTTAATGAAAAAGCGCTGACAATTATTTTTCCTAATAGATTAGCGTTACCTTTTTCATGCATGATTACTGAAGCTCTTCCTGAAAACCAAGCAAGAAAAGAAAAACCAATAAGGAAAAGACCATTCATTGCTAATCCAGAATTTAACATAGACATTATTTGAAATTCATTCATATTTTTACCCTCCGTTTATAAATGATGGTTTATGACATCATAATAGTTTTTATATGTAAAGATTTTATGATTATAGAAGTTTTCTATACTTTTAATCTTGTCAAGATTGGTATACGAAGGTTATAGGATATATCAACTATATTGATTCCATATATTGGGGCGTAGCCAAGCGGTAAGGCAACGGGTTTTGATCCCGTGATGCGTAGGTTCGAATCCTACCGCCCCAGCCAAATTTTAAATATCCAAAATTAAAAAGGTTTATTACAAAAATATGAATATCATATGGTTTAAAAGAGACTTGAGGATTTGGGATAATGAAGCATTTACAAATGCTTGTGAGAAGGGTCCAATAATTCCATTGTATATTATTGAGCCAGAACTTTGGTCGCAAAATGATCTTAGTTATCGCCACTATCAATTTCTAATGGAGTGCCTTGATGATTTAAGGGCTGATATTCAAAAATTAGGCCAAGATTTAATTGTTAGAACGGGCGATGCCCTTGAGATATTTAAAGAGATTAATGAAGAATGCGGAATATCAGAATTATGGTCGCATCAAGAAACATGGAATTACTGGACCTTCACAAGAGATAAGAAAATTAGAAAATGGCTAGAATTAAAAAATATTAAGTGGAATGAGCCAGCTCAAAACGG
>JABHUT010000041.1 GCA_018658685.1 Alphaproteobacteria bacterium | reverse complement strand
GTACCAAATAATAACGAAAAATAGCCGCTTGTAGGTTTTTTTTCTTCAAAAATATTTTCTGATGTACCGCATGACTCATTGTTATTTTTCCATAATGAATAAATACATGGGATATTAGGTGGTCTATGCATCTCTGGAGCGTCAATAGGTAGCTCTCTAATTGGACCTTCTGGTGAATAAAGTATTGGTATAGCTGTTCCAGAATTTAAATACATAATTGAACCTGCGATGGTAACCAAAAAAAACGTCAAAGAGATAATTAAGTACTTATTGATCATTTACCTAAGCTCTTCTAAAGCCTCAATTCCTAAAAGGTTTAATCCTTCAGCAATAGTTATTCCAACAGACCTTATTAGCGCTAACCTTGCCCTAGAAACATTAATATCTTCCTTATTTATAACTTTTAAATCAGCATTTTCATTCCCTAAGTTCCAATAGGAATGAAAAGAAGATGCTAAGTCTTTTAAGTAAAATGCTAATCTATGAGGCTCTCTGTAGATAGCTGATTGCTCAATAATCCTTGGAAAGTTTGATACAATTTTTATTAATTCAATATCATCGACTTTATCGAGAAGATTAACATCTGAGTCTAATAAAGATTCATCATTAATTTCAAATAATTTATCCTCTTTAACCCTTCGAATTACCGAACAAATTCTTGCATGAGCGTATTGGATATAAAAAATTGGATTATCCTTAGTTTGCTCTTTCACTAACTCATAATCGAAGTCTAAAGGTGCATCATTTTTTCTAGTAACCATCATAAAACGAACAGCATCCCTTCCAACCTCATCAACCATCTCTCTTAGCGTTATAAAACTTCCAGATCTTTTAGACATCTTTACTACTTCATCACCTCTTGTAAGCCTAACTAATTGACAAACTTTTACCTCAAGGGAAGCTTTATTATCAGTAATTGCATTAACAGCTGATGTAACTCTTGAGATATATCCAGAGTGATCAGCACCCCAAACATTAATCATTTTTTCAAACCCTCTTATTGATTTATCTTTATGGTAAGCAATATCAGGCATAAAATAAGTCCATGAACCATCATATTTTTTTACCACTCTGTCTTCATCATCACCAAAATTTTTAGATTTAAAAAGTATATGCTTTTTCTTTACCCATTCTTTTAGATCAGAACCTTTTGGGGGTGATGTTTCCCCTTCATATAATAAATCTTTATTGTTTAGTTCATTAAATATTTTTTCGACAAATCCGTTATTTAATAAATCAAATTCAGAGGTGAATACATCATGCTCAATATTTAAAGATTTTAAATCTTTTTTTATAATTTTTAACATTTCATGGATTGATATTTTTTTTACCAAAGGTAGCCAATAAACTTCTTCTTTATCTAAAAGCTCATGGCCATATATTTCTTTTATTTGATCACCCACAGATATTAAATAATCCCCAGGATATAAGCCTTCTGGGATAGAAACTGAGTCAATACCGCAGCTCTCTTGATATCGAACAAAGGAGGATCGAGCTAGTTTATCTATCTGTTCTCCAGCATCATTAACATAATATTCTCTACAAACATCATAACCAACTTTGATTAAAATATTTGATAATGTATCACCAAAAACAGCGCCTCGAGTATGCCCTACATGAAGAGGTCCCGTTGGATTTGCTGATACATATTCAACATTAATCTTTTCTTTATTTCCTAAATCAGCGTCACCATATGAAGATTTATTTTTTATAATTTCATAAATTAAATTTTGCCAAACTTTCTTTTTTATTTTTATATTTATAAATCCCTTTCCTGCTATATCAACATTTTCAATATCCGGATTTTTATTAAGGAAATGAACAATACTTTCAGCAATTTCATTTGGTGTTTTCTTTAATTTACCAGCCAAAGCCATGGCTGCATTCGTTGAAAAATCACCAAGACCAGTCTCTTTAGGGAATTCAAAAGAAATATTTTTAATATCATCATTTTTTAATGAAAATTCATCTAAAATAATATCACTAATAGCTTCTCTATAATAATTAACAATATTCATATTAATAACCAGGTTGGTCCATTATATCTTTTCCATAGAGTAAGGCATGATTTTCTACAGCAGACCTATCAGTCATTGATGCTATATAATCACAGACAACTCTTGCTGAAATTTTAGATTTTGGTATATCACATTTTTTCTTTAATTGATTAGGTAAAAGATCAATATTATTAATTAATTTACTGAATAATCCTTCAATAATCTTTTTGGAATTTATTCTTTCAGACTCAATTGATACATGTTCATAAACCCTAGATCTTAGAAAATCTCTTATTATTTTGTCCTGACTTATAAAAAAATCTGAAAAAGATGCAATGGAAGTTTTACTATTCCTTATACCCTCAACACTTGTAGGTAAAAATGTATCTAAATTTTTTTTAGTTTGTGTTATTAAATCATCTACCATTAAGCCTATTAAACGTCTAATTAACTCTTTTACAACCATATGATCTTCGATTTCTTTAAACTCTAGAGATATTTGATTAATAATATCAGCAAGGAATTCTATACTTTTTAAATCATCGAGATTTATAAAGCCTGCACGAAAACCATCATCAATATCATGATTATTATAGGCAATATCATCTGATAAAGATGCAATTTGAGCCTCTAAACCAGGAAATGTCTTCAAATCTAAGTCATAGAGTTTGTTGAAGTTCTTGATTGAAATATGGGGATCTTCTAATGGACCATTATGCTTTGCAATCCCCTCAAGAGTTTCCCATGTTAAATTTAGGCCATTAAACAATGGGTATCTTTCTTCAAGAGTTGTTAAAATTCTTAATGTTTGAGCGTTATGATCAAATCCATCATAACCATTCATGCAGTCATCGAGCACATCTTCACCCGAATGAGCAAAGGGAGGATGACCTAGGTCATGAGCTAAAGCTAAAACCTCAGCCAAATCCTCATCTATCTCAAGTCTTCGTGCAACAGTTCTTGCGATTTGGCTAACCTCAAGTGAGTGAGTGAGTCGAGTTCTATAATAATCACCTGTATGCGCGACAAAAACTTGTGTTATATGCTTCAGCAGCCTGAATGAATCGGAATGAATAACTCTATCCCTATCTCTTTGGAATGGATTTCTGTTAATACTTTCAGCTTCTATGTGAAGCCTACCTTTGGAGTTACTAAATGAAGTTGAATATGGAGCTTTTTTAGTCATAAGAGATTCCTGCACTATGATATAAGTAACAGGAATCTCATTTATTTAAAATTCTTATATTTTAAATTAGCTAATGAGCCAAGATTGCTAACAATAGTAGGGCTACTATATTTGTAATCTTGATCATTGGATTGATAGCTGGGCCAGCTGTATCTTTATAGGGATCACCAACGGTATCGCCAGTTATAGCAGCTTTGTGAGCTTCTGAACCCTTACCACCATGATTACCATCCTCAATATGCTTCTTTGCATTATCCCAAGCCCCTCCGCCAGCAGTCATAGAGAGCGCAACAAAAAGGCCAGTAACAATTACTCCTAGGAGCATTGCGCCTAAAGCTGAAAAAGCATCACCCTTGGTTGCAATAGCATTAATAAAATAAAATAAAACAATTGGAGACAATAAAGGAAGCAGCGAAGGTACAATCATCTCTTTAATTGCTGATTTAGTTAGCAAATCAACAGCAGAAGAATAATCAGGCTTATCTTTTCCTGTCATAATCCCAGGCTTTTCTTTAAACTGTCTTCTAACTTCCTCAACAATTGATGCAGCCGCTCTTCCAACAGCAGTCATACCCATTGCTGCAAATAAATATGGTAACATGCCGCCAACTAATAAACCAACTACTACATAAGGATTTGAAAGGTCAAAATTAATCTCAACGCCAGAAAAGTAACTACCTTCTGTTGCTGTGCTGATAAAATAATCTAAATCAGCTGTATATGCTCCAAATAGAACCAAAGCACCTAATCCAGCAGATCCAATTGCATACCCTTTTGTTACAGCTTTTGTTGTATTTCCTACAGCATCTAATGCATCTGTTGTTTTTCTAACTTCTTCAGGTAGCTCTGCCATTTCAGCAATACCACCAGCATTATCTGTAACAGGTCCAAATGCATCAAGAGCAACAACCATTCCAGCCAGCGCAAGCATAGTTGTAACAGCTATAGCTATACCAAATAAACCAGCCAAACTATAAGTAGCAATTATACCAAAAACAATTACGAGAGCTGGAAGCGCAGTAGCCTCCATTGAGATTGCAAGACCCTGTATTACATTTGTTCCATGACCACTCTCTGAAGCTTTGGCTATTGATTGAACGGGTCTGTAATCAACACCGGTATAGTATTCTGTAATCCAAATTATTAAACCTGTGATAGCAAGGCCAATTACGCCACAAATATATAAATCAAGACCGCTAAAATTTTGTCCAGAAACACTTAATACTGTTTCAAAACCAACAACAAAGTCAGTAACGAAGTATAGTATTACCAAAGACAAAAGTGCTGTTGCAATAAAACCTTTATATAAGGCTCCCATAATAGAATTATTTTTACCTAGCTTTACAAAAAAGGTACCAATAATTGAAGTTATTACACATGCTCCACAAATTGCCATGGGATAAATAATCATTGCCTCATACATCATTTCATTACTTACAAAGAAAATAGAAGCAAGAACCATAGTTGCTACAACTGTAACAGCGTATGTTTCAAATAAATCTGCAGCCATACCAGCGCAATCACCAACATTATCACCAACATTATCAGCTATTGTAGCAGGATTTCTAGGATCATCCTCTGGAATACCAGCCTCAACTTTACCAACAAGATCACCACCAACATCAGCTCCTTTTGTAAAAATTCCTCCGCCAAGTCTCGCAAAAATAGATATTAAAGACGAGCCAAATCCAAGAGCAACTAAAGGATCAATAATATCCCTACCACTAAGATTCCATACGTTTGTTAAAAAGTAATAGTAAACAGACACGGCAAGTAATGCTAATCCAGCAACAAGCATACCTGTTACAGCGCCAGATTTAAAGGCAATGCTTAAGCCGTTAGCTAACCCAATTGAAGAGGCTTGAGTTGTACGAACATTTGCCCTTACTGAAACTAGCATGCCTATATAGCCAGCAAGTCCAGACATAACTGATCCGATAAGAAATCCGATAGCCACTTCCATACCTAAAAGAAAATAGGAAATTATTAAAATAACTATACCGACGATAGCAATAGTAGAATATTGCCTAGATAAATATGCACTTGCACCTTCTTGAATTGCTTTTGCAATTTCCTGCATTTTTTCGTTTCCAGTATCTGCAGATAAAACTGAAATTGCAGTCACTATTCCATAAATGACAGCTAAGATCCCTGATCCTATAATTAAATGCATAATGTCCATATTAATCTCCCTATAAATAAAATTACTATATTAGTGATAATTTGCTGAAACATGCCAAAATGTAGTCAAAATATCAAGCTAAAGGTTTTAAATTTCATGCTTATAGCCTTCTAAGCTAATGCTGTCATCAAAATCAATTAAATTTATTTTATTGTCACCAGTCATTTTACCTATTTTGGTAACATTTTTCTTTTTATCTAACCCATTGGGTCCAGTAAATAGTATTTCATAATCATCACCACCATTAATAATTTTCTCTTTTAATTGTGAATTTTCTTTTATTATTCTCTGCGCAGCAATGGATAGAGGTATCTTTGCAAAATAAATTTCAGCTCCAAGATTAGAGGTTGTACATATATTTTTAAGATCAGAATACAGACCATCAGATATATCAGTAGAGGAGGATGCATTCTTATTTATAAAATTAGTAAGTTCTGTTCTTGGCTCAGGAAGCAAATATCTATTTTTTAAATAGTCAGTATGTTTTTTTGGTATTTTAATATTTGGATTTTTTCTACAATAAAGACCTAAAGCTGAATCTCCGATAGTTCCAGTTACATATAAAAAGTGATTTTTCTTTGCTGAAGATCTTTTGATAAATTTTTTACCCTTTAAGTCGCCAAAAATAGTTAAAGATAGGACTGAGTTATGAAGTGTTTTTGTCGTATCACCACCAATTAAATTTAATTTAAAAAAATTTAAATCAGAATCAATGCCTTTCATGAAATTATTTATCCAAACATCATCAACGTTCTTTCCTAAAGATAAATTAAGAAGGCAAAATTTTGGGTTTATTCCTTTTGCAATAATATCTGAAACATTAACTCTAATTAACTTTTTTGCCACAAGAAAAGGTTCGTCATCTCTGTGAAAGTGAACGCCCTCACAAATTGTATCTGTAGAAAATATGTTATTATTTGCATAACCAACATCATCTTTATATTTTAGTGAGAATTTACTAGACGTTTTTTTTGAAGATAAATATTTATTAATAAAATCAAATTCGTTCATAATTCTTATATTTCATCTTTACGGTAAATTTTAGCAATAGAGTCTAGTATGCCATTTATAAAGTTTGGTTCTTTTTCACTAAAAAATGATTTTGATATATTAACGTATTCGTTAATTATTACCCTTGGCGGCACATCATCACATTCATGAATTTCAAAGCACGCAGATCTTAAAATAGCTCGTGAAACAGAATCAATTCTAGATAAAGACCAGTTATTAAGATTTTCTTTTATATCATTATCAATTTTATTTTGATTCAAAGAAACTCCATTCAAAATTTTTATTAAATAATCTTTATCAGAGATTTCATTCTTATTTAGCTGCGATATTTCTTTTAAATAATCTTCAGTAAGTCTTTTAACTACGGTTTTTGTGTTTTTGCCGTTAATTTCCATCTCAAAGAGGATCTGAACACCCAAAAGTCTAGCAGCTGATTTACCTTTATGATTGCTTTTAGCCAAAATTAAAAATTTTCCTTTAGTTTTACTAAACTATGACAGGCATATGCGGCATGATAACCTTTATTATTTTTATTATTATCACTTCTGGCTATTGCCTGGGCTTCATTTTCAACAGTTAAAATTCCATTACCAATTACAAGGTTGTCATTAAGGGATAGGCTGGTCAGAGCACTAGATGATTCATTGATTACAATTTCAAAATGACTAGTTTCGCCTCTAATGACACAACCTAATGCAATAAAACCTCTATATTTAGTCTCAGAATCTTTGTTTGAAATAATTTTAATTGCACTGCCAATCTCAAGAGCGCCAGGGACCTTAAAAACATCGTAAATTAAATTATTAGTATTACAGTATTCTTCTGCTCCCCTTAATAAACCAGAGGAAATATCTTCGTAATAGTCAGAAATAACTATTGCTAATTTTTCTTTCAACATCTTAATCACCGTCGCTTAATGGGTGTCTGCTTGTAATCTCAAGATCATATCCTTCCAAATTCAATGGCATCGTATTGGAGTCAGAGATTAATTTCATTTTCTTTACTCCCAGATCAATTAGAATTTGAGCACCCAATCCATATTCCCTCAATTTACTTGCACTTTTGCTCTCTTTTTGAGAATGCACCTTGAGAAGATTAGATATTGCTCCTTCATTAGTATCCCTCACCATTATAAGGATACCACTTTCAAATTTATTAATCTCCTTCATTGATTTTGGAATCAAGTTTTTCCTTAAAGGATTAACCCCAACAAGGTCTTCGAATAAATTTATTGAATGAACCCTAACTGGAATTTCAGAACTTTTATTTATAAGGCCTTTAACAAGGGCAACGTGTTCAACTTTATCTAAATCATTCTGGTAAATAATGCATCGCCAATTATCACCAAAATCACTTGAAATTTTTTCTTCGTGAATTCTTGATATTATGTGATCATTATTAATTCTGTAAGCAATTAAATCTGCAATTGTACCAATCTTTAAATTGAATTTTTTTGCAAAAGTTATCAGTTCTGGCAATCTTGCCATTGTACCGTCATCATTCATAATTTCACAAATTACACCTGATGGATCCTTGCCTGCTAATTTAGAAATATCTACAGCTGCTTCTGTATGACCAGCTCTTACTAGAACCCCTCCCGATCTAGCTTTTATAGGAAAAACATGTCCAGGTGATACTAAATCTGTATCCTTGCTTGATCTAGAAATGGCTGTAGAAATTGTAAGAGCTCGATCATTTGCAGATATACCTGTTGTAACACCTTCCTTTGCCTCAATTGAAACAGTAAAAGCAGTCTCATGACGTGATTTATTATTCGATGACATTAACTTTAAGCCAAGCTCTTCAACCCTTTCCTCGGTAAGTGTAAGACAAATTAAACCTCTGCCATTCTTTGCCATAAAATTAACAGCATCAGAGTCTGCATTCTCAGCTGGAATAACAAGATCTCCTTCATTTTCTCTGTCTTCAGCATCAACTAAGATGAACATTTTCCCTAGGGATGCTTCTTTAATTATTTCTTCGATTGGGGATATATAATTCTCCATAAATCATCTCTCTTCTATTTGTCTGGATATGTATCTAGCAAAAATATCGATTTCCATATTAATATTAGCGCCCTCTTTTATATCTTTCCATGTAGTATTATTTTCTGTATGAGAAATAATATTGACGGTAAATTTATTATCAAACACATCATTAACTGTTAATGATATTCCATCTAAACAAATAGAACCTTTACTTGCTATAAATTTTTTATACGTATCAGGATACTCAATTGTAAAAATATTTCCATTTTCAACTTTATTTATTGAGATAACTTTTGAGAGACAATCAACATGTCCAGAGACTAGGTGACCTCCCATTTCATCGCCAAATTTTAAACTTCTTTCGAGATTTATAAGGCTATTATTTTTCCAGTTTTTTGCAGTTGTTCTCGATAAAGTTTCATCAGAGACATCAACATTAAAATAGGAACCATCTTCATGGGCATCTTTTTCTGTTACAGTTAAGCAAATTCCTGAACAACAGATTGACGCGCCAATATCAATATCGGAATGATCAAATAAAGTTGAAATTTTAAACTTATTATTATCCTCGCTTATAGATAATACACTTCCAACATCTGTAATAATTCCTGTAAACATCTGAAATTCCTAGGCTCTTTTATAGATTTCTAATTTATTACTCATAAGGCTTATACTATCTTTTATTTTAAAATTAGAACTTTTTATTAATTTATTTAAACTTTTATCGCCGTTAGTCAAAAAATTCTCTTCGGCTTTTTTCTCATTTGATTTAAACCAATATACAAAATTTACTAAATTATTTTCTAAAAAAGATGAGGATAAGGTTGAACCACCTTCAATAAGAACTCGATTAAATCCCTTTAAACTAAGTTTATCCAAAACATTTTTCAAATTAAGAAGGCCGTTATCTTCTGTTTCTACTTCAATTACTTCAACACCATTATTTTTATACTCATTAATTCTATTATTTTTCAACAGTTTAGTAAAGATAATTAAACTATTTTTCTTAGCATTTTTTACTAATGAAGAGCTTACGGGGGTTCTAAGATTAGTATCAATTATAACTTTAAACGGAGTACGCTGGTTCATTCCTGGGAGTCGGCAATCTAAATTCGGATCATCAGTTTTTACTGTATTTACCCCAACTACAATTGCATCATGATTGGATCTTAAAACATGGCCATAGGATCTAGATAAATTATTTGTAATCCATGGATCTTTATCGCCAGGAACTGTAATACCATCAGAATAAGAAGCTACCTTTATATTAACTTCCGGATGTAAACCATTTACCCTTTGGCTAAAACCATAAATAATATCCTTAGCTAAATCCTCACAAATCCCAAGCTTCGTTTTAATACCTGCATTCTTTAATATTTCAATTCCATTACCATTAATTACTGGATTTGGATCTTTTGTCGCTATTACAACCTTTGCAATACCAGACATCGCAAGCAAGGAAGCGCAAGCAGGATTTTTTCCAACATGAGAACAGGGCTCTAATGAGACATAGGCAATTGTACCTTTGGGAATTTTTTTTAACTTACTTAATGCTTCAAATTCCGCATGTGGGGAGCCGCCTATCCCTGTTATACCATAGCTAATAATTTTTTTATCTGAAACTAAAACACAACCAACTGAAGGGTTTTCACCTGTTAATCCAACATGCCTTGAAGCCAATCTAATAGCATAATTCATAAAAAAAGAGTCATCATGATTGGAAAATTCCATATCTTAATTACCTAGTTCTATAAATTAATCATCATGAATAATATTCGAAGGATTACCTAACTCGCCAACAAAGTCTTCGAAATCTTTTACTTCTCGAAAATTCTTATAAACTGATGCAAATCTTACATAAGAAACCATATCAACCTCGCGTAGAGCCGCCATAATTAAGCTTCCTATTAAATTTGATGGTATATCTGTTTCACCAGTGCTTTCTAGTTGACGGACAATACCTGTAACCATTCTTTCGATTACATCAGGATCAATTGATCTTTTTCTAACTGATATTTCCACAGACCTCATTAGTTTATCTCTATCAAAAGGTGCTCTTTTTCCAGAACGTTTAACAACAGTTAGATCTCTCATCTGAATTCTTTCAAAGGTTGTAAATCTTCCACCACAAGCAAGGCATTGCCTTCTTCTTCTTATTGCTGAATTTTCTTCTGTAGGCCTAGAATCTCTTACTTGTGTTTCTTGATTATTACAAAAAGGACACTGCATCAATTAAACCTTATAGATAGGAAACTTTTTACATAGTTTCTCAACTTTATTTTTAACAGATTCTTCAACTTCTTTAACTGGATTATTGTTATTCATAGAAATAGCATTTAAAACTTCGCAAATTAACTCGCCTATTAATAGAAATTCTGCCTCTTTAAAGCCTCTGGTTGTACAAGCTGGAGAACCTAGTCGAATACCTGATGTAATCATTGGTTTCTCAGGATCAAAAGGGACACCGTTCTTATTACAAGTAATACCTGCCATCCCTAAAGATTCTTCTGCTATATTTCCCTTTATACCTTTAGGCCTTAAATCTACTAATACTATATGAGTATCAGTACCGCCAGAAACAATATCGAAACCATCTTTTTTCAAAACAGATGCTAAAGTTTTAGCATTATTAACAACGTTATTTGTATAAGCACTAAAATCAGGCCTTAAACTCTCACCAAAAGCAACTGCTTTAGCTGCAATTGTATGCATTAATGGACCGCCCTGAATTCCAGGAAAAATGGCTGAATTAATTTTTTTTGAAATATCCTCATCATTTGTAAGTATTAAACCCCCTCTTGGCCCCCTAAGGACCTTATGGGTGGTAGTGGTAGCAATATGAGCGTGAGGAAAAGGACTGGGGTGTGAATGTCCAGCAACAAGTCCTGAGAAATGAGCCATATCTACTAATAAATATGCACCAACTAAGTCAGCAATTTCTCTAAACTCTGAAAAATTTATATGCCTAGGATAAGCAGAACCACCAGCAATAATTAAATCAGGCTTGTGCTTTATTGCAAGATCCCTTACTTCATCGATATCGATAAGGTTATCTGATTTTCTAACCCCATATTGAATTGCATTAAACCATTTGCCTGATTGATTTGGTTTTGCACCATGTGTTAAATGACCGCCTGCATCTAAACTCATACCTAGTATTGTGTCGCCTGGTTTTAATAATGCTGTATAAACTGCTTGATTGGCTTGAGAGCCTGAATGCGGTTGAACATTTGCATACTTAACATTAAATAACTTACAGGCTCTTTCAATAGCTACTCTCTCTGCTACATCAACGTGCTCACAACCCCCGTAATAGCGTCTACCTGGGTATCCTTCAGCATATTTATTGGTCATTATCGAACCTTGAGCCTCTAAAACTGCTTTAGAAACAATATTTTCAGATGCAATAAGTTCAATTTGCTTTTGTTGACGATCTAATTCCATAGAAATTGCTTGATTAATTTCATTATCAACGACATCTAAACTATCTGAAAAAAATCCAGGTGATTTGATATTTTCTACTTTTTGATCCATAAGAAACTTTCGAATTGTTTATACTACATTTTGTATATTTATTTTTAAATTAACACAAGTAGTATGATTTTTACCAGAGACTTTCTTCAATTAAAACCTTCTTTAGGAGAGTTAGATTATCAGTCATAATACCATCAATTCCTATATTTATAAGCATTTTCATTTGATCTTCGTCGTTTATAGTCCATGCAATGACTTTTTGATTATTAGATTTTAAATAGTTAATATTTCTTTCATCGAGTAAGTTAATTCCATAGCGTTTTATTGGAATAGAGGTATATGAAGATTTAAAATTATAACCTAAGGAAGTATAAGATAAAAATTTTGACAGTATAACTTCAGCTGGTCCCATTGACGTTTTAACGTCTTTCCCTAATGATTTTCTTATAAAGTTAATTCTTTTCTGAGAAAAAGAACCAATACAAACCCTATTAATGAAATCCTTATTGTTTATAAGATTAATTAATGGTTGAACTGTTTCATCTACCTTACAATCAATATTAAAAAAACAATCAGTAAACGAGTTAAGCAACTCTGAGAGCAATGGAATCTCATCGGTTCCGGCAATTTTTGCTTTTTTTACCTCACTAAGAGTCAAATCTCTTATTAATCCACTTTTGTCAGTAACTCTATCTAGAGTGTCATCATGAAATGCTATCAAAAAACCATCCTTTGTGAGATGAACATCAGTTTCTAAATACTTATAGCCAATATCCACTGCACTCTTAAATGCTCTAAAGGAGTTTTCAGGAGCAAATTCATTGCCGCCTCTATGTGCAAAAGCTAAAAATTTTTCTTCTAAAAACAATTTATATCCTTTTTTATCAAATGTTTAAAAGATTACTTTAAATTAAAAAATTATCACATTATTGCATTAAGTGTTATTATATATATACAGATTTCTTCTTTATTCTGCTAGAATATAAAAAATTTGGAAAAAAATTGATAAATTATAAACTTACATATTTTGATAAAGTTTTTTTAAGAAGAATAATTGCAGCCCTTTTAGATGCTTTGATTTGTTTTTTTTTGGCATCAATTGTATGGATAATGGCAAATATTATAGGTTTTTTTACTTTTGGTATAATAAAAAAAGCAATACCATTTATTTTGCCGGTTATTCTAACAACATATTATGTGTATTCCTTAGGGAGTACAAAGGGGATAACATTTGGCATGAGCTATATGAAAATTGATTTTTTGAATAATAAAAATCAAAACCTCGAAGTTAAGGAATTATTAATTTATAATATATTGTTTTTTTTAGTAATACCGATTGGCACATTATTTTTAATATCTATAATTTTTCCTTTATCAAATAATCAAAGAAGGTGTTTGCAGGACTATATTTTTAAAACTAAATTTATATTAACGGATTAAAGCTTATATGATTTCAAT
>JABHUT010000040.1 GCA_018658685.1 Alphaproteobacteria bacterium | reverse complement strand
TCTGATTCAATCTTTCTATCGTCAGTTAAAACTTCACCAGTTACTATAAAATGATTAACTTCAGCAATATTGGTAGCCTGATCTCCAATTCTTTCAAGATATCTGGCAATAAAAAATAAGGGTACCAAGGCTTCAATTGCCTCAGGCTTATTTCTAATATCATCTAAAATTGCAGTTAAAATACTTGCGTATGAAGAATCTATTTTAATATCTGATCGCCAAACCTTCAATGCATTGTCTGCTTTACCTTGAGCATAATCATCTAAAACTAAATCAAGATTTTTTTGAACATCATTAGTTAAGTCAACAAGTGCATCTATAGTTTTTGGAGATTTTGCATTTAACAAGTCACCCTTAACAATTCTTTTACAAACCCCCTTACACATATCACCAATTCTTTCTAAGAAAAGAGAAACTTTAACAGATGAAAAAACATTCCTTAAGTCATTAGCCATTGGCTGCCTTTTAGCTAAAATATTGAAGGTCATTTCTTCAAGTTTTAACTCTAATTCATTAATTTTTTTATCTGCATCAATTGTCTCTTGAGCAAGATTATGATCATTTGTTTTTAATGCCATCTCAACATTTGATAAAGCGACCTGAGCTAAATTTCCAAGATTCACAAGCCCATCAGTAAGCTCGGTAAGCTCGTCGTCAAATGATGTTACAATATGTTCTTCAGTCATAATAATTCCTTTATCCATACCTTCCAGTAACGTAAGCCTCAGTTTGTTCGTGATCTGGGCTCCTAAAAATTTTCTCCGTATCTCCAACCTCAATTAACTTCCCGAGATGAAAAAAAGCAGTTCTTTGTGAAACTCTGGCCGCTTGCTGCATCGAATGAGTTACAATCGTAATAGTATATTTACTTTTTAGCTCATCAATTAGCTCTTCGATCTTTGCCGTAGCAATAGGATCTAACGCAGAGCAAGGTTCATCCATTAAAATTACAGATGGATCAATTGCTATTGCTCTAGCAATACAAAGTCTTTGTTGTTGTCCACCAGATAAACTTGTACCAGGTTCTTGGAGTCTATCTTTAACCTCAGCCCACAATCCAGCTCTCTCGAGACTCTCTTCCACCTTACGATCAAGATCGCTTTGATGCAATATTCTTCCGTGTAATTTTGGTCCATAAGCAACATTATCATAAACGGACTTTGGAAATGGATTTGGTTTTTGGAAAACCATTCCGATACGGGATCTTAACTCTACAACATCAACTTCCGTATCATAAATATTTTGACCATCAATTTCTATAGAACCTTCTACTCTACAGATATCAATAACATCATTCATTCTATTGATGCATCTTAGAAAGGTTGACTTACCGCACCCAGAAGGGCCTATAAGGGAAGTCACTTCTTTTTCTTTTATATCAAGATTGATATTAAAAAGAGCCTGTTGATCAGCATAATAAACATTTACATCTGAACACTTTATTAGTGATTTGTTTGAGGATGAAGCATTCATATTATCTTTTTCCAAAAAATATCTTTAAAATAAATAACTACCATTTTACTTCGTATCTTTTTCTTAAAATAACAGCAACTAAATTAATTATTATCAATAAACCAATTAAAATTAAGGTCGCAGCACTTGTTTTTGCTACGAAAGCCCTCTCTGGACTATCTGCCCAAATATATATTTGAACCGGAAGGGCTGTAGCTGGATCATTAATACTGCCTGGTATATCAACAATAAAAGCAACCATTCCAATCAATAATAATGGAGCAGATTCACCGAAAGCCCTAGCAAGGCCAATAATTGTCCCTGTAAAAATACCTGGCAATGCTGCTGGTAAAAGGTGTTGGAATACAACCTGCATTTCTGATGCACCCATGGCAAGTGCCGCTTCCCTGATTGAAGGAGGAACGGACTGAAGAGCAGATCGCGTTGTAATTATTATTGTTGGCAAAGTCATTAATGATAAGACCAATCCACCAACCAAGGGAATTGATCTTGGCATCCCAAAGAAGTTGATAAAAACTGCTAGACCTAAAAGTCCAAAAATTATTGAAGGTACAGCTGCTAAATTATTAATATTAACTTCAATAAAATCAGTTATTCGATTTTTAACTGCAAAATTTTCTAAGTATATAGCTGTGAAAACACCAATTGGGAAACTCAAAATAAGAGTTACAAAAATAGTTATTAAGGATCCTATAGTAGCTCCAAAAAAACCTGCAGTCTCTGGTTCTCGACTATCACCATTTAAAAATAAATTACTAGAAATTTTATTCTGCACTCTGCCGAGAGAGTATAAATTTTCAAGCCATAAAACTTCGTCATTATCGATTCTTCTCTCATTTTCTGGAAGACTAGTATCTACATAACCCTTATAAAAAAGATCAGAGTCATCTGTAAATAAAACATTAAAATAGAATTTTTTATTAATATAGGATGGATTTTCAATAATAAAATCTCTCAAACTATAGCCAGAACTTGAAGAAATTAGTTTTGATAGTTTTCTTTTTTTTGAACGATCCTGTATTTCTGGAAAAATAGTAAAGAGAGAATCTCTTATAAGTCCTCTATAATTGATATCTTCAACCTTATCCAAAGGGGATAGATTACTCATATCAATCTCAAGATTTAAAGTATAATTATTAAAAGCTGGAACAGCTTTATAAGCCATAGAGCCAATAATACTAGCCAGCATAGTAGCGGCTGCAAGAAGAGAAAATAAACCATATGCTTTAAAACGTTTTTCTGCCCTATGTCTTTTTTGAAAATTATTTTTATTCATAACGTTCTCTATACCTGCGAACAACAATCATTGCGAAAATATTTAAAATTAAAGTAATGGCAAACAACATTAATCCTAATGCAAAAGCAGCTAAAGTTTTTGCACTATCAAATT
>JABHUT010000039.1 GCA_018658685.1 Alphaproteobacteria bacterium | reverse complement strand
TTACCGTGAACGCGAAATAACTTTTTCTCATTATTATCTAATTCGGCAGTAAAGAAGCTGTCAAAAAAACCATTTTCCATAGTTTCCTCACTTGGTCCTTCGCCAGGCTTAGGCAACAGAGGTCTTACCAATTTTCGGATAGGTGTGCTCAAGATTAAACCAAATAGGAGTGTTACAAAAGTGACTAAAAGAGCAGTTCGAAATTTTTTATAAAAAGCATGCTCTTGATACGTAAAATTAACACCATAACCTTCTTGATTTAACTCCAAAAGAGCTGCGCTTCTTCTAACAACTCTTGTATTAGAAACAGCCATAATAAATGGGCCAGTCCAGGAATTAATAAGGCTATTCTTCTTTATGCCAACAGAGTCTGATCCAAGTAATTTTTGTTCATTTGATACAGTTTTTTCTGGATTTAGAATAAATGGATCATTCATTTTTTTTCCTAATTTAAGATCCCCCATAGAAAAACCAGTTTCTGTTGTTCCACCTGAAACCCCTCCTTGACCAGCATGGAATGACTCAATTCTTTTGATTGGCTCTTTTATTTTAGTACTTGCAAAAAATGTGCCTAAATCAGATGGAATAGAATCATATCCACAAGCAGGTACAATTCTTACACCTTTAGATGATGCTTCCTCATGGTGAAGATCGATCATTTCCCTAATCCAAAAAAACTCACCTGTAATATCAACGTAATCAGATGAATTTTTAACACATGATTTAACTAGATTTGAACTGTACCTATGAAAAGGTCCTGCGGTTGATAAAACCACTTTTGTATTTTGAGTAATATTATCAAGGGCCTTTTCATCATTACTTTCTGCAATAAAAATATCAACATTAAGAGAAAACTCTTTTTTTACCTCTTCTAGTTTTTCTTTATTTCTTCCCGCTATTGCCCAGTTTATATCACTAGCATTCTCAGAAAGGTATTTAGCACATAATTTTCCTGTAAATCCTGTTGCTCCATAAATTATAATATCAAATTTTTTTTCCACTTTTAAACATCCTTTTTTAGTTTATATTTTTTTATCACAAGTTCACCATCTAAAAAACCAGACATGGCTTCAACCATTCCTGTTTCTGTCCTCCAATCCATATAGGATTCTTGGTTTTCTATTTTTTCCCACTCCTCAATCAATAAAACAGTTGAGGACCCTATTTCGTGATAAGTATTTAAACCTAAACAACCCTCGTAAGCTCGAGTTTCAATTAAGGCATTTTGTAAAAAATCAAAAAACTCTTCTAATCTCTCTTCCTTAACAGGTATCTCTAAATTAACTAACACACTCATTTTTCGCTCCTAATTTTCATAATATAAAATCATCATAATAAAAGGTATTCAATCCTTTACTATTTTTTTCTGCCATAAATTTCGATATTTTTTCAAGTTCAATACCTCTATATTTACGAGATGATCCAATCAGTATTGAATTTGAAATTTTTGATATAAAATCAATTAAAAAAACTAAAAGACCAGATCTATTCAAGGGTTTGTTTGTAATAATATGGGATGGACGCAAAATATTTACACAATCATAATCCAGCAACTTAATGCTTTCCTCCAACAAACCTTTTGTTTTTAAATAAAAATTTGAAGATTTTGAATTTGCTCCTACAGCAGATATTAAAGATATTTTATTGGCCCCTAATGATTTACCTTTTTTTAAAATACTGATGATATAATCATGCTCAATTTTCAAATGATTTTCTCTATCTTTTTTTCTTATATAAATTAATTCCCAAACCTTTAATTTTCTTCCAAGGCATATATAAATATGATCCCAATCCTTGATTTCATTAATTGATTCAAGCGTATCAAAGTCAAAAAAAACTTCTTCAACATTTTCTGGTTTATTTGGAATTTTGTTGCGAGTTAGAGCAAAAATTTTTGGCTTTTTTTTACTTAAATATCCTAATACTGAATTGCCAATTAACCCTGTACCTCCAACAACTATTATGTTTTTATTGCTCACAAAATATCCTTAAATTCTATTTTCTCTTTTAAGGTAAAATAATATTTACCAGTTTCCATCTTAAACCAAACCTATCTAAATGAAGCATAATAACTTTTCCATTTTTTGTATTTATAAATACAATAAACCTATTTAGTGACTGATATTTAAATTCAAAACTTTCAAATAATTTAATTTGGTCATCATTTTTGTTTGATTTCTCTTTATTTTTGATTATTGAAGATGGATTTTCTCCATTAATTAATCTTTCGAGTCCATCAGGTGTAAGAAAAACATCAAGCACCTCATCAATAAATATATCACCTAATCCCTTGGCTAAAAACTTTATAGGATTATCATTAAATTTTTCAGAAATACTTTTTGATATAGATGAGTTTATCTGAACCTTTATATTCGATTTTAACTCCGGAAAATAAATATTTTTACTTAATTTAGTTGAATTTTTTTCTTCAATACTCTCCTTAATTAAATAAAGAGTTAAAAAAGGTCCTGAACTTAAAAAACCTACTGATAGAAATATTAAAACAAAAAGAAATATAAAAAAATTTTTCATATTAATTTATAACATCTTTTGGAAGCCTATTTGAATAGTAAGATCATCTTTCATTTGAAGACCATTTTTATTTTGGTCAATTGGCTTTATTATTTCAAAAGAAAATCGATCCTTATGCTTACCACCAAATAAATCGAAAACTGTATTAAATCCTAGTCCTATACTTAAAACGTCACCGCCATAATTAAATGGATTAGCTGTTTGGACAGGCGCCATAATTCTTTCATCCCTTCCATCAATTGAATCTTGGTCTTTATAATTTAATCTAACGGAATAAGAGGTACTTTGACTGAAAGCACCTTGAAGCCAAATATTATATTCAAATTCATCACCATAATTCCAATCTTTTTCATCAATCACTTTTTTTACTAGAAGCTGATTTCCTAGGATAAAATCCTTTATATTTCTAACATTAGTTATACCAGTTATTAAACGAAAAGCACTATCGCTTGACTGCATTCCGTAAGGGAGAGTTATAGATGACTTCATATTCATAGGGGTTAAAACCATACCTTTTTTAGAATTTTCTCCTATGCTTTTTTCAAGACCAAATATTAGATGCCATCTTGAATCATCAGAATCATGCAAATTATATAAAGCTGAAAATGAAACTTTTGATAAATCTGATGAAGATGTCTCAAAAGAACCAAGATATTTTCTTTGCATCATTCCTTGATAGGTGTCTAAAGTCATTTCTTTATCATTAAACATTGCCATACCCATTAAAGTAACTTTATCGGATGGAGCATACATAGCCCCAAGCATAATCATTTTCATTGTCATTTTTTGAGGAATAACGCTTAAGTTCATGGGCATTTTCATCATCATAGGCATAGTTGCATATGGGTTAGGTTGTTTTAAAATTTCATCATTTGAAATAGATTCTCCGTTTAAAATATTTTTTTTCATTTCCATGTGAGTAACTCTAAGAGAAACCATCCATTCTCCTTTTTTATGAAAATGATCTGCCATAACTCCTATTGGGGCATGGCTAATGGCACTAGCTGATAGATTATTGGAAAATAAGATTAGAATTGATAAAATAATTAAACGAAACATGATATTTATACTCTAAAAAAATAATAAAAATATTAGCTGTAAGAAACAAAAAACGATCATAATTTCAAGCAAAAATTCTGCTTAAATAACTTTTTAATAAATGTATGGAATTTACTTAAAGGTCTCTAACGGCTCTAATCTTCCTGTTTTAACGTCGTATATAAAGCCATATATATTTATATTTTTAGGTATCAGAGGATGATTTTTAATTTTTTCTAAATCTTCTAAAATACTCTCTTTTAAATTTAAAAAAGTATACCACTTTATCTTATGCCCATAATTTGAACCAGCCTCAGATTTACTATTTTTATTACTTTTCCAATTTCCATTTTCTAAAGTTGATGTTTCAAGATCAATCTCCAGAAGATCTGCAATTTCTTTATCATTTATCTTAGATAATCCGCAATCAGTATGTTGAATAATAAACCAATCTTTTGTTCCCAATAACTTATAAGAAATAATTAAAGATCGAATAGCATCATCTGTTACTCTTCCTCCAGCATTACGTATTATATGAGCATCGCCGATGTTTAGCCCGCATAATTTTAAAGGATTTATTCTAGTATCCATGCATGTAAGTATAGCTATGGATTTAGAGGGTTTTGAAGCCAAATCACCTTTATCAAAAATTTCAGTATAATTTTTATTATTCTCAGTAATTGAGGTTAATGCACCATTTTGATTTTTATCTTCCACAATCCTCAGCCTTCTTAATTAAATACATTCGAATTTAACCTGTATATCAAAAATTCTTAAATTAATCGAGTTTTAACTTTCTAATTTGCTCCTCAAAGGCAAAGCTGAGAATGAAAATACTCACAACATTAATAAGCGCTATTATTTTTTGAAGGGTTGCTTGTTCAACCATTTTTTCTAAACTTTCCAAAGGGCTTGCGCTTATAATTTGATATACAACATAAAAAAAAGTGAATAAAAATAGTACTATTATCGCTAAAGCATATTTGTTGCTTATCGAGCTTCTAAGCAAAACAGTGAAATAAAGTACTGATGCTGGAATTAAAAACCTAAATGCGTTTATTGCAAAAAAAACATGTATATCAAGGTAAAGGTCATAAGGAGTAAAGCCTACCCCAGCAAAAAAAACTGTCCCTAAGAAAAAAAATATTGACCCCAAAATTGATAAAAAATAATTGGTCTTATTTTCTTTAAAAAGCCTTGGCACAAATAAAAATGAAACACCTACCAGAATAAACATAATCATAGAAATATTGAATAATAAAGCTGACAAAATATTTACTTTACCGGAATGAGACTTAAAACCACCGAGATCACTCAGAAAATTATGAGTTACTGAGTATCCAACTTGAGAAGGATTGTGAATATTACCTCCGGCATAAAAATATGCCGCAATTATTGAAGCCAAAACAAAAAAGATAGGAACAAATCTAATTACTTTTACAGTCCAAAAATAAAACAAATCTAACTCATGCTTATAGCAATTTGAAAAGCAGGTCTTTTATTAATATTCTCTACATAACTTTTCATGTTTAACATTTCTTCGTTTACACAGCCCAGTCTATTACTCATAAAACACGCATGCCCTAACATAATATCAGCAGCTGAAAAGTTACCAATTAGATATTCTCTTCCCTCGAGAGCTTGATTAACTGGCTCAAGTGATTTAGATAACAACTTTCTAGCTTGATTTAAAACATTTTCATCCCGTCTTTCTTCTGGCAATAACAATGTTTGAACAATAATAGTATTTATTGGAGGCATAACCATCCCCTCGCAATAATGAAACCATTGCAAATATTCAGGATAATTATCCTTGCTAACGTCAGGCTTAAGGTTTCCTTTTTTATGGCGTTCTAAAACATACTCTACTATAGCTCCAGATTCATAAATTCTTATATCACCATCATCCAAGACTGGAATACGTCCCAACGGATGTCTAGAGCGATGCTCGTCAGATTTTAGATCTTTTGGATGAAAATCCATTCTATTGACCTCATAAGGCAATTTTAATTCTTCCAAAAGCCAAATAATACGACCAGCTCTTGAGTTTGGAGCAAAATGAACTTTTAACATCTAAAATCCTTATGAATTTTATTTAGTATATAAAAAAATGGCCCTGACACCAGTAAAAATTTACCAGAGTCAGAGCCATTATTTTAGTTACTTGCTGTTTATCTTTGGAAAGATAATTTTAAAGCAAGTGTTCTTCCAGGTTTAACATAAGCATATCTGTCACCTTTAAAACCAGCTTCTGTACCAGTACCGCCGCCTGTTGAAGGTGCGTCTGTTCCGCGAGTTTGAACATATTCATCATTAAGGTTTCTACCAATTAATGCTAGTTTCCAACCTTTATCTGGTGATGAAAGGTAAATACCTGCATCAATAGTTTTATAATTAGGCTGATAAGCATCAGGAATAACATCATTAAGTTTATACTTAGTGGAGTATTTCATATTACCGTTTATACCTAACTCAAGACCGTTACTCAGCATACTATTATAATTAAAACCTAAGTTTGCTCTATTTTCAGGAGCAAGTGCTCTTTTACTTCCATTAAGATTTTGAAGAACAAGACCACCATCAGGAATATTACAACCTTCTGAAGGTAATTGACCGCCAGCACAGGGACCCACAAACTTAACATAATTTGAATCATTATACCCATAAGCAGCAGTTAATCTTAAACCGTCAATTGTAGGAGGAAGATAGGTTAACTGAAGTTCAAAACCTTCTGATTCTGATTCCTCAGCATTTAATGTTCTATATGCAAAAGTTGCAGAGTTAAAATAATTTAACTGAAGATCGTCATATTCATAAGAATAAATATCAAAATTTACCTCTAAACTTCCGTCAGCAACAAGTGCTTTTACACCTGCTTCAAAACCAGTAACGTTTTCAGGTTCATAGGTGATATCACCAATAGGATCAGCATTTAATGTACTATCAATTGAACCATTATCAAAACCACCTGATTTCCAACCTTCTTTATAGGCCAAGAAGTAAGTAAGAGTATCTGTAGGCTGATATCTTATAGTTAGCTCTGGGACAAAATCGTCAAATGATTGATCCACAGCCAAAATTCTATCTTGAACAAATAGTCCAGCAAATGCAGGATTAACATATGGCTGAGTAAAGTATGAATCTTTTGACTCATCAATATAACGTCCACCAGCTGTTATTTGAATAACATCACTTAAATCCCAAATTAGCTCACCATATATAGAAAATGTTTCACCATCTGTTTCAGATACTTTATCATAAGCTACATATCTATCGGATGGATCAGCTGCAGAATTTTCTGCACCAGCAAACATAACTTCTTGAATGAAATATCTTTCTGTTTCCTGCCAATAAGCACCTAATGCCCAATTAAGAGATCCGCCATCTGTTGATACCCATTTGAGCTCCATTGAAGTGTTTTCAAATTCATTGGCCTCGCCTGCAAAAACGCTTGTTGCAGCATTATAATCGGCGTCGATAACCCAAGCAACTTCTTGTTCATGCATATTGAAAATAGCAGTTAATTGTGAAGCATCAAAATCATGCTCAAGCTTTGCAGTATAGATTTTAGATTCATATTGATCACCTAAACCTCCGCCAAATACTCCAGCAGTGTCATAATCATTGGCAAAAGATGGAGGAATATTATTTAAACCTGTTCTTCTGTCTTTATTACAATCTCCACCTAAAGGATTTGGATTTGCAACACCACCAGTATTAATCTGAGGAGTGTCACCTAAATAACAACTGTATAATTCAGCTACAGTTGCAGAAGC
>JABHUT010000038.1 GCA_018658685.1 Alphaproteobacteria bacterium | reverse complement strand
TAATAATCTCATGGTTAGTTGAGCGAAGCTTAAAAATTGAACCTATTATTTCGAGTAAAATTAATACTTTTTTACAAATATTTTATATAGGATTAATTCTTTTTAGTCTCTCTTACCAAGAGGGAATGATATATTTGGATATGTTTATTCTCCCAGCTTTTTCTATTTTGATTGCATCCTCAACCCTATTATCATGGTTTTCTTATCTCATTTTATGGTTACGAAGTATGGGTATTGTTAATAAATAATGGTTTATAAGAATGTATAAAGATCAACTCACTCTTGAGATGCCCAAACGATCTGCATTGGGCAGGGAGGATTTTATGGTTAACGAGTGTAATCGTGAGGCTATTCAATTTATTGATACTTTCTATCAGGGAAAGATGAGGTCAGGAGTATTGATAGGACCAAAAGGTAGTGGAAAATCTCACCTTGTTAATGTTTTTTGTAAAAATTTTGAAAAAGAAAGATGGTTAATCTCTCAAAAAGGGGATAAAAATATTTATAAGATTTTTCAAGAAAATAATATAATAATTATTGAAGATATTGATTTGATATCTTCTATAGAGGAAGAGGAATATTTATTTCACAGTATCAACTTATCTAAAGAGTTAAATAAAGTTCTACTTTTAACCTCTGGGGTTAATTTGTCCGATATTAGTATAAAAACTCCTGATTTACGATCACGGCTAGATTCTATTCAGAGTGTAAAGATTTTAGAACCTAATGACGATCTTATGAATGCATTAATACTTAAGCTTTTTCATGATCGACAGATTTTAATTAAACCAAATATAATTAGCTACTTAATGCAAAGGATTGAAAGATCTTATTTAGGTATTTCAAGTATTGTGGATCTAATTGACAATGTTTCTTTATCAAAACATAAATCAATTTCAAAAAATTTAATTAAAGAATTATTAAAGTAGATTAAATTTCTTTCAAAACTACATTATTCTCTTCCATGAAGATTGCTACTTTGCCATTTTTGAAATCTAAAGCTTTTTTTCCAAATATGTCATAACGCCATCCCTTTAAAGTTTTAATATCCGCTAAATCATCTGCAATCAAATCTTCAAGATCTTGAGTCGACGCTATTAGTTTTTGAGCAACCCCTTTTTCCTCTGAAACTGAGTTCAAAAGAATTTTCAATAAAGCTACCCTACTATTTGTTCCATGAGGTAATTTTCTTCTTTCAGGTAATTTTGGAAGGTTATCTTCTTTAAAAGAAAGCCCGATTAAAATTTGTTCATGAATTTCATTAATCATACCTTCTTTCAACCTTAATCCATTAGAAAAAGATCTAAGATTCATAATTTCATCTATTGTCTTTGGCTTCATTGATGATAATTCATAAATTATATCGTCTCTTAAGACTCTTCCTCTGGGAAGGTCATATCTCTGAGCTCTTTCCTCTCTCCACTTCGCCAATTGAAATGTAATACCTCTAGTCTTAATATCATAGCTTCTTATTTTAAGTCTTTTATAAGCCATTTCTGGATTTGTATTGTATGTATCTTCTGATGTTAAAACTTGTAACTCTTGATCAAGCCATTTTGTCCTTTTTGTTTCTTTTAGTTTATTGTTAAGAATTGGATAAATCTGGTGAAGATGAGTAACATCGCCTATTGCGTAATGAAGCTGTTTTTTTGTAAGAGGTCGTTTTGCCCAATTTGAAAATCTTGAAGATTTATCAATCTTTTTTTTAAGAACTCTATCAACTAATTTTTCATAACCAACAGAATCACCAAAACCACAAACCATTGCAGCTACCTGTGTATCAAATATTGGGTAGGGTATTTTACCAGATATTTTATAAAAAATTTCAATATCTTGCCTTCCAGAATGCAAAACTTTTAGAATTGATTTTTTATTTAAGATTTTAATAAACGGAGTTAAGTCAATACCATCCTCAAGAGGGTCAATAATAACTTCAGCATCCTCGGAACACACCTGTATTAGACATAATTGAGACCAATAGGTTTTTTCTCTAATAAATTCAGTATCAATAGTAATAAATTTAGCTTTAGTTAGTATCTTACATACCTCTTTAAGCTCTTTATTTGTTTTGATTAATTCCATTTAAATCGTATACATTATAAATGTTTAGTTGTCCTTGACAAAACACTTTTAAATTGTCCTATTGCGTCAATAAATTATAGGTTATTAAAATGAATGAATACAGAAGTCATAAATGTAATGAGCTTGAAATTAAAGACGTTGATAGTGAGGTATATTTATCAGGATGGGTTAATCGTAAACGTGACCACGGTGGCCTTCTTTTTATTGATTTAAGAGATCATTATGGCTTAACCCAATTAGTTTTTGATCCTGATAGCAATGCATTCGCTGAAGCTGAAAAAATAAGCTCTGAGTCAGTTATTAAGGTTTCTGGACGAGTGGTAAAAAGAACTGACGACACAATAAATTCAAATCTACCTACAGGTGAAATTGAAATTTATGTTGAAGAAATAGAGGTTTTATCAAAATCAGAAGAATTACCTTTACCAGTTTTTGGTGAACCGGATTACCCTGAGGATATAAGGTTAAAATATAGATTTTTAGATCTAAGGAGAGAAACTCTCCATAAAAATATTGTCATGCGGTCCAAGATTATTCAATCAATTCGAAAAAGAATGATTGAAAAAGATTTTTTAGAATTCCAAACACCAATTATGACCGCTTCTAGCCCTGAGGGAGCTAGAGATTTTTTAATTCCTTCCAGAGTGCATCCTGGTACTTTCTATGCATTACCTCAGGCTCCACAACAGTTTAAGCAAATCTTAATGGCATCAGGATTTGATAACTATTTTCAAATAGCACCATGTTTTAGAGATGAGGATGCTCGTGCAGATAGATCGCCTGGGGAATTCTATCAGCTTGATATTGAGATGAGTTTCGTTAATCAGGAAGATGTTTTTGAAGTTGTTGAGCCAATCTTACGAGACCTTTTTAAAGAATTTTCGCCAAATAAAATGGTTACTGAGAATTTTCCTAAAATTCCTTACCTGGAATCAATGTCTAAATACGGAACCGATAAACCTGACTTAAGGAATCCTATAGAAATGTCGGACGTTACAGAAATTTTTATAGACTCAGGTTTTAAGATATTTTCCGATTCTATAAAAAAAGATAATAATGTTAAAGTTTGGGCAATTCCTGCTAAAGGTGGTGGGACTAGAGCCTTTTGTGACAAGATGAATTCATGGGCGATAAAAGAGGGTCAGCCTGGACTTGGTTATATATTCTATAAAGAAGGGTTGGGCTCTGGTCCTATAGCGAAAAATATTGGAGAAGATAAAACTCAAGAAATAAAGGCTAACTTTAATTTAAACGACGATGATTCAGTATTTTTTCTATGTGGTATCCCTAAGAATTTTATGCAATTTGCTTCAAGCGCAAGAGATAAAATTGGTGAAGATTTAAGCTTGATAAAGGAGAATAGCTTTGAGTTTTGTTGGATAGTAGATTTTCCAATGTATGAATGGGATGATACAAATAAGAAGATTGATTTTTCTCATAATCCTTTTTCTATGCCTCAGGGTGGTTTAGAGTCTCTAAAAAATAAAGACCCCTTAGATATTAAAGCATTTCAATATGATATAGTTTGTAATGGTGTTGAATTGTCTTCTGGTGCTATT
>JABHUT010000006.1 GCA_018658685.1 Alphaproteobacteria bacterium | reverse complement strand
CGAGTGAACGTTCAGAATGTTTAGTGGCAGTTGAAAAGGGTAAAGAAATAATTAATGTTAATGGTATGAAGGTTTATTCTTATAATGGTAAAACATATACTTTTAGAGATAAATCCAACAGATGCTTTGAAAGAACTCTCCGATAAGTAAATGAATAAGTTTATTATTGCTTTGATATTAGTAATTTTAGTATTTTCTCTTTTATTAAAAAGAGTTATTTAAGTCCGAAAATTCTTTTTTCATTTATTATTCTTATCATAAAGGTAACGACTGTTATTACACTAATTAATCTCTCTTGGGTCACCCATTGTATCTTTTAAGTTCAAGATATTAGAATGAATTAAATTTTCATGTTCACGATTAAAGAGCCATTTATAAAAAGTAGTATTTTTATATGTTAAATACTGATATCCAAGCCAATTAGATATCTCATGAAATTTATCTTCATATTGATCAACTTTTTTCTGTGAAGCCTCTAGAGGATCATTTCTAAGGATATCATCGCTATATTCCTTATTAACTATTCTAATTTTTATATCTTCTAAAAGCTTTACTCTTAAGTAACCATACTCAGCTTTGATATCTTCAAAGCTCATTGCCGCGATTGGATTCTTTTGCGTCTTATTGATTTCTATAATAGCTTCCCGTAGAAGCATAATTCCTGAGATTTGAGGAAGTATTTCTTTAATTTCTGAGTGTCTTTTGCTAGAGGATTCTGATTGTTCTATCGCTAAATAATATTTTTTTAATGCAGTCTTTGTGTAATTATTTCCGGCTAATTCTTTTTCAATTAGAGAAGAATTTATATAAATAAGTTTTTGTAAATCGTCCTTAGAGTTTGTCCAGTGATATATAAATAAAGCATCTAGGAAATTACGAATCTCTTCTGTTATTTCATCAGCATTTAGCATCTAAATTCTTCTTTTTAAGTTCTAGATCAAACTCTAGGCTTTATAAGAATATTTAGCAATAACCTATATAAACCAATATTTTGGATTATTTTTTTAAATTATTTCTGAAGTATAAATCTTTGTATTACTGAAATTAAACTTAAATCTCATTTATCTAATTATTGATATAAAAAGACTCCAATCCAAAAAAGTAATCCAGTTATTATAAGTATAATCGAAAATTTCATTTTAATTTGGTGGAGCTAAGCGGGTTCGAACCGCTGACCTCTTGCATGCCATGCAAGCGCTCTCCCAGCTGAGCTATAGCCCCTTTTCCTTTATTTTAGTTGTCTTCTTCTGTAGGAACAGATTTAATTACGTCGGAGACATCATCTTCTAAAAAATCATCATCATCTTCATTTAGCTCATCAACCTCTTCATCATCAAATTCAGTTAAATCTTCATCATTGTCTTCAACAATTTCATCATCTGAAGAATTCTCAAGATCAGGAATACTCTCTTCATCGATTTCAGGAATTACTATATCTTCATTCTCTTCAGTATTATCATCTTGATCTTCCGTTTCATCAATCGAGTTAATTTTATTATCCTCAATAACTTCTAATTCATCTTTTTTGGAATCTTGTAAAATATTTTCATTTAAAATTTCACCAGTATAAGGGCTAACTATAGGATCCTTATTTAAGTCATAGAATATTTTACCTGTAGAAGGACAAATTCTTTTTTTACCTAAATTTTTTTTACTCATTTTTCTTCCTATTAATTAATATCTTATTTCTCCATTGCCATGAAGAAACAATAGTGTCAAAACCAAAAAAAGTTTTTTTCTAGTAATATGTCTGCTAAACCTTAATTAACAATGAATCAAGATCAAAAAAATAACATATTAAATATTTCTGCTGTTGCAAGTAAAAGCGAAAATCTTATTGGTGAAATTTTTGCTCCAGGAGACAAATCTATCTCTCATAGATGCGTTATATTATCATCTATATCATTAGGTGAAAGTAGAATAGAGGGTCTTCTTGCAAGTACAGATGTGGCTTGTACGATCGATGCTATGAAATCTTTAGGGTCTAATATTAGTTTTAACTTTAATACTGATATATGTGTTATCAATGGAATAGGTATAGGAAGTCTCGTAGAGCCAATAAAACCTCTTGATTTTGGAAATTCGGGTACTGCAGCAAGGTTAATAATGGGCTTAGTATCTACTCACCCAATTAAATCAGTTTTTATAGGTGACGATTCTTTATCAAAAAGACCTATGAGGAGAGTAGTTGATCCTTTAACTGAATTTGGTGCAGAATTTGATTTAACCTCATCAGAATTTTTTCCGATGACCGTTATAGGAACTAAATTACCTATTCCAATATCCTATGAAACATTAATCCCTTCTGCCCAAGTTAAGTCTGCAATTCTTCTTGCAGGTTTAAACACTCCAGGAATTACTTCAGTTGTAGAAAAACAAAAAACCCGCGATCATACGGAGAGACTTCTAGAGATTTATGGTTATGATGTTGATATAGTTGAAGAAAAACAAAGTACAACAATTAGTATTACCGGGCAAGGAACCTTACAATCTGTAAATATAAGTATACCTGGCGATCCCTCTTCGGCAGCCTACCCCATTGTTGCAGGGTTAATATGCAAAAATTCTAAGCTCACTGTTAAAAATGTTTTAATAAACCCTACAAGAGATGGTATTTACAGATCATTAAAGGAAATGGGGGCAAAAATAGATTTTATTAATAAAAGATCTGAGGCTGGAGAGGATGTTTATGATATTCTTGTTGAAACTAGCCATCTTAAATCAATTGAGGTTCCAGCCTCAAGAGCACCAAGCATGATAGATGATTATCCAGT
>JABHUT010000037.1 GCA_018658685.1 Alphaproteobacteria bacterium | reverse complement strand
GTTATATGTTAAAAAAAGGGAAAGAATTCATTGGCAGAAAGAAGTTACTTTGGGATGGTGAAAATACAAGGATAACTAATTTTGAACCAGCCAATCAATTTGTTGGTAGAACAAGAAGAAAAGGTTGGGAATTATAAATTTAAAACAATAAAAACTATGAAAAAAATATTAATATTATTTACATCTATTTTGATTTTATCTTGCAACAATAGCAATCAAAATAAAAATTCAGTTGATTCTATTCCAATGACTAAAATTAACGAATCAAGTATGAATGGTGAATGGGTTTCGTTGATTCAGCAAAATACAATGGATGGATGGCATTATTTCCAAGATAATGGTAAAAAAACAGGTTGGGATATTAAAGACGGGGTTTTAACCTTCACCTCTGCAAATGCTAAAGGTAAGGGTGATAAAAGTTTGGTAAGTGATAAGGAGTATACTAGCTTTAAAATTCATTTAGAATGGAAAGTAAGCCCTGGTTCAAATAGTGGATTTTTTTGGGGAGTCAAGGAGGATGAAAAGTATGAATTCCCATTTGTTACTGGTCCTGAAATTCAAATACTAGATCCTAAAAATCCGGATGGACCTTTAACTCAAGCAGGCGCATTATATGGTATGATAGCTCCTTCAGAATGGGTTACTAACCCAGCGGGAGAATGGAATTCTTATGATATTACAATAAATCATAATATCAATAAAGGAACAGTTGTTCATAATGGCACAAAAATTGTTGAATTCCCATTGAGTGGAGATGAGTGGGATGCTATGGTAGAGCCAACTAAATTTAATAATTGCGATCAAAAGCCTTGGCAAAATTGTGATTTTGGAAAATTTAAAACAGGAAGAATAAGCATACAAGATCATCCAGGTGTAATCTCATTTAGAAATATAAAAATTTTAGAACTTTAATAGATAATATGCAAATCAAAGAAAATTCAAAAGAATACGATGTAATTATAGTAGGGTCAGGTGCAGGAGGTGGAATGGCTTCAAAAATTTTGTCCGAAGCAGGATTGAAAATAGCTATAGTTGAAGCTGGGCCATTTTATGATCCGGCAAATCCAGATCAAATGACACAAATGAAGTGGGCTTATGACTCACCCAGAAGAGGTGCAGGCACAACTAGACCTTTTGGTGATTTTGATCAAGCCTATGGTGGATGGGATATTGAAGGAGAGCCTTATTCTCAGAAGGGTGATACTGAATTTAGATGGTTTAGATCCAGAATGTTGGGTGGAAGAACAAATCATTGGGGAAGAATTTCATTAAGATTTGGTCCTGAAGATTTTAAAAAGAAATCAATTGATGGATTGGGTGAAGATTGGCCTATAGGATATGATGATATTAAGCCTTATTACGATAAAGTTGATAAACTAATTGGAGTTTTTGGTAGTAAGGAAAATTTATATAACGATCCAGATGGGTTTTTTCTTCCTCCTCCAAAACCAAGACTTCACGAATTGTTTTACATTAAAGGAGCAAGAAAAAGTAGTGTGAAAGTAATGCCTTCACGACTTTCTATTCTTACTAAAAGAATAAACAATGAACGAGGTGTTTGTTTTTATTGTAGACAGTGTGCTAGAAGCTGTTCAGTTTATGCAGATTTTTCAGCTGGTTCATGTTTGATTTTCCCAGCTCAAGATAATGGAGGTCAAATAGACTTATATGTTAATTCAATGGTTAGAACAGTTACAACCAACGAAGAGGGTAAGGCAACTGGAGTATCCTTTATTAATAAGGAAGATAAAACTGAATATAAATTAAAAGCTAAAGTAGTTGTATTAGCTGCATCAGCTTGTAGTAGCGCTCGAATTTTGTTAAACTCTAAGAGTAAACAACATCCAAACGGATTAGGAAATAGTAGCGATGTTGTTGGTAAATACTTACATGATTCAACAGGTGGAGGTAGAATGGCTTTTTTACCTGAATTAGTAGACAGAAAAATTTACAATGAAGATGGAGTTGGAGGAATGCACGTTTATTCACCTTGGTGGTTAGATAATAAAAATTTGAATTTTCCAAGAGGATATCATATCGAAGTTTGGGGAGGTATGGGAGCTCCCTCATATGGATCAGGATTTAATGTAAATGATTTAAATAAATTTTTTGGAATCAAAGTTGGTGGTTATGGAGATATGTTAAGAACTGATATGAGAAAATATTACGGAACTGTTTTAGGCATGGATGGAAGGGGAGAATCAATTGCTATGGAGAGTAATTATTGTGAAATTGATCCTGAGAAGGTAGATGAGTTCGGAGTACCAATCTTGAGGTTTAATTATAAGTGGTCTAATCACGAAGTAAATCAGGCAAAACACATGCAAGATACTTTTGAGGAAATTATTCATAATATGGGAGGTATTGCATTAGGGAATAAACCTGGCAAAGACAGAAATTATGGACTTACCAAACCTGGAGAAATTATTCATGAAGTAGGTACAACCAGAATGGGTAGTGACCCAAAAACATCTGTTGTTAACGAATTTGAACAATTGCATGATGTTTCAAATGTATTCGTAGTTGATGCCGGTCCTTTTGTTTCTCAAGCAGATAAGAACCCAACTTGGACTATTATGGCTTTAGCATGGAGAACCTCAGACTACATTGTAGATCAGTTTAAAAAACAAAATTTCTAAATTATGAACAGAAGAGATAGTTTAAAATCATTAGTATTTGGCTCTATTGGCGTGGGTGTATTACTCGAAGGTTGCGTTTCTGGAGTAGATAACGAAACTGTAGCTAATTCTTTAAAAAAGTTTAACTATGG
>JABHUT010000005.1 GCA_018658685.1 Alphaproteobacteria bacterium | reverse complement strand
CCTGATGGAAAAAAAATCATACTCCTTGCCGAAGGTAGGTTAGTAAACCTTGGTTGTGCTACTGGACACCCTAGTTTTGTTATGAGTGCATCATTCTCAAATCAAGTTCTTGCACAAATTGAGCTATGGAAGAATAGCCAAAACTATGAGAGAAAAGTCTACGTTCTTCCAAAAAATTTAGATGAAAAGGTAGCTTTGCTTCATTTAGATAAATTAGGAGTAAAATTAACAACTTTAACAGAAGATCAAGGAGAATACTTGGGGTTAAACCCACAAGGGCCATTTAAACCAGATCATTATCGTTATTAATTTTTTAAATTACTTCTTTGATCGAAATTTCTTTGTTTTGTAACTTTTCTAAGTCAACCTCTGCTCTATTAAATATAAATCTACGTGACATCATATGCTCTGGTGCTGAATTAACACAGTCCGATGAAATCATAAAACCATCCTTAAAATAAAATACAGAAAAAGAATTATCCTCAGGCCGCCCTCTCACTATGTATTCATCATAATCATTATTTAATCCTGCAATTTGAAATTTTAAATTATATTGATCAGACCAAAACCACGGTATTTGATTGTAAGGAACAAATTCTTCCATTATCGAAGAGGCAACTGTTTTTCCTTGCTCTATTGCATTGTGAACTGACTCTAATCTAATATCTCTTTTGTAGAATGCGCTTGGATGAAGAGTACAATCACCTGCAGAAAATACATTGCTATCCGATGAAATACAAAACTCATTTACTACAATACCATTATTTGTCTCAATACCTGCTTTTTCAGCAAGATTTTGGCATGGCAGAACTCCAATTCCAACCACAACAATGTCTGCCTCAATTGTCCCTGATGAGGTTTCCACAGAGGAAACATTTAGGTCTCCGTTTATTCCGTTAACAGAAGTACTGGTCATTATCTCCACACCTTGGGACTCATGATAAGAATGATAAAACGAGGAAATTACAGGGCTAGTTACTCTTTCAAGAATTCTACTTGCCATCTCGACCACGGTCACACTTAACCCCAACTTCCTTGATACTGCTGCAACCTCTAAGCCTATATAACCACCGCCAATTATAACCATATTCTTAGCACCAATTAACGATTTTTTAATCCCCTCAACATCCTCAATTGACCTAAGATAATGAACTCCCTTTAAATTAGGGTTATCAAGAGGAATAAGTCTAGGTGAAGTTCCAGTTGAGATGACTAAGTTATCATAGCTAATTGTATCTTCTTCACCATTCTTCCTTGAAAAAGTTAACTTTGAATTACCCCTGTCAATTTCTTCAACGTAAGAATTGAGCATCACATTTATATTTTGATCCTGATAAAATTTTTCAGGCTTAAGATAAAGTCTTTCAGAGTCTAATTCACCTGATAAATATTTCTTGGATAATGGTGGTCTTTGATATGGAAGGTAACCTTCGGAAGATAAGATACTAATATCCCCCATAAAATTTTTTTGCCTAAGTGAGGTTGCTACTTGAGAAGCAGCCTGCCCACCACCAATAATTACTATATTTTTTTCATTCATACTAAAATCTGTAAAAAAGGGTTAAAATTGAAATATTATTTTAATATATTTTATCTATAAATGTTACTATAAAAAATGCTTGAAATTATTCTAAACCTATCATCGGAAAAAACAACAAGTGAGTTTGGTAAAAAAATATCAAAAACCCTTAAAGTAGGGGATATTATATATTTATCAGGTGAGATGGGCGCTGGAAAAACGACTCTTGCTCGTTCAATTATTAAGAGTCTTTTACCTGATAAGCTAAAAAATATAGAAATACCATCACCTACATTTACTCTTGTTCAAACTTATCAAGGAAAAGATTTTGATATAGGACATGCTGATTTATACAGAATAGAAAACTCTAATGAATTAGAGGCTCTAGGTATAGAAGATATCTTATTTAATGGAGCTGTAATAATAGAATGGGCAGATAAAATAAAAAATAAACTAAATTATAATATACTCGACATAGAAATTAGTTTTTCAGAAGAAAATAGGATTGCTAAGATAAAGAATATCCAGGGATGGGAGGGTAGAATTAAGAAATTTTCGAAGCAGGTTTTCAAATGATTGAAACAGATGGAATATTTGATTGGGAAACTAACGGAATCAATAATGGATTTCGATACCCACATCAGATAGCAATAATAGATAATGATAATGAGGCACGACTAGAGATAAAAAACTTCAGAATCCCTCATTATGAACTACCAAGCCCATATGCTTTGGCAGCAACAAATATGAATTGGAAAAAACTAAAGGAAGGCCCATCACTTTATGAAAAGCTTCCGGAGATTTTAGAGATACTATTAGATTATGATATTTTATGGGCATATAATTCATCTTATGACACAGGAGTTTTAACTGAGGCATTATATTCTTGCGGTCATTTCCCTTATTTATACAAAGATAAGGTAGTTTGCGATGCTTTGCCTTATATTTCATTAGCTTCAAAACTCTTTCCAGAAGTTTTATCGATACCAGAAAGGGGAGATGGGAAATTAAGTCATAAGTTATCAGATGTTTTTACTAAAAATTTTCAAAAAGATGACACTATCATATGGCATCAAGCTGATGGAGATGTTAGAGCAACGTCAAGACTGCTTAATAAAATAAAAAAAGAAATACCAAAATTTTGGGAATACAGAAGTCGAATGTTTAGTAAATTTGCCAGACAGGATTTATTTAATAATATGTCGGTTTGGGGGCGTTACTATTATCCTACACAGCAAATAAGTCCCATGTTGCCTATTTATGAAAGAGATCGAGATAATTATTTTTCTATAGATTTAAATAAATATAGAAGCTGTGGGGGGCTTTCAGAAAAAGATAGAAAAAAAATTATAAATTACAGTAAGGATAGTACTAAAAAGCCACCTGAGTGGTTACATGCAACTTACCTTAAGACTCCAGGTATAATTTTTAATCCGGACTGGTTTGATCTAACTTTAGATTACGCTCTGCCTAAAGACTCAGAAATTCAAGAAATTATGGAGCTTATTACTAAATACTTACCAGGACCAAAAATTTGGCCAGAAAAAGAAATTAAATATTTAGAAGAAGATTTCTTTGGTTTCCCTTCTAGCCAAGACAGGCTTGCTTGGGATTCCTTTCATAAATGTGATAGTTGGGATGAAAAAATACAGATAAAATTTAAAGATCAAAAATCAAAGCGTGTTGCACAAAGAATCATTTTTGATAATGCGCCTGAAACTTTAGATGATCAGCCGTATAAAGTGATTATTGAGTTCATAAAGGCCCGATGGAAGAATAATGATGGTAAGGTCCCTTGGGTTACCATTTCAAAAGCCATAGAAGCAATTAATTCATTAGAAAAAGAGAGCAATCTTGACATTTTTGATGGTTATAAAGATTATTTATTGAGCTTAAACCATGAATTATAATATTGAAATAATACTTGCATGATTGACTAGTCTTTCTTAGCTTAATAGAAACTGATTCTTGGAGATAATATGAGTCTAATTAACGTAACCGATGAAGAATTTCAAAATACTATTTTAGAAAAAAAAGGTCTTTATTTAGTTGATTTCTGGGCCGAGTGGTGTGGGCCTTGCAAGCAAGTTGGTCCAATCCTTGAAGAGCTAGCAGCTGATGATAAAATTAATATTACTATTGCTAAAGTAAATATTGATGAAAATCCTAGAACGCCAACAAATTATGGTGTCAGAAGTATCCCAACCTTAATGTTGTTTTCTGATGGTGAGTTAAAAGATACTAAAGTTGGCGCTCTTCCAAGGCAAGAACTTAAAGAATGGATCGAAGAGAATAGCTAGTCCATTAAAAGTGCTTCCGATACTAGATACAAAGAACCACATATTAATATTCGTAAATTATCTCTATTAGAAATACTTTCTAAAGCTTTACTAATTGACTCCTTTTCTGAAATTTTAAAATCCATTTCTTTAGTTGCATCTCTTGCTTCTTCAAAATTAATTGATGCCCTATCTTTGATTGGAACAATCAGAATTTCAGTTATAATTCCTTTAAAATTATAAAGAAATTTATCTATTTTTTTATCTCTAGACATTCCTAAAATTAAAATAGTCTCCTTTTTACTTACCTCATCCATTCTAATAATTTCTTCAGCAATGACATTTGATCCTGCTGGGTTATGACAACCATCAACCCAAATATCACAACCACTATTATTTATTTTTTTTAGTTCCCCTGATAACTGCATAAGTCGACCTGGCCATGAAGTCTTTGCTATACCATCTTTTATTTGATGATCATTTACCTCAATTCTTCCTTCTTTCTGAAGAAATTTTAAACTAGCAATGCACATACCAGCATTAATCAACTGATGATCACCCTTTAAACCAATTGAATTAAGTTCGATTCTATTATCATAATCTTCATATTTAATTATTTTATTAACTTTCTGAATATTCCAATCTTTTCCATAAAACAAACCTTTAGATCTTTTTTGAGATAAATTATCTTTTATTAAATCTCTTAAAGATTCCTCTTGGGGGCCGAAAACGACTAGTGAATTATTATTAATAATTCCTAATTTTTCTTTTGCGATTTTTTTTATTGATTTACCCAAAAAGATCTCATGATCAAAAGAGATTGGAGTAATTATAGAAAGATCTTTATTAGGGATAGAGTTTGTAGCATCATATCCTCCACCCATACCCACTTCAATTAAGCTCCAATCACTGGTGTTTCTTTTAAATAATTCAAATGCACATGCTGTCATAAATTCAAAAAAAGATATTTTTTGTTTACCGAGTATAATTAAACATTCTCTTATGATTTGATCTAAGGACTCATCGTCTATAATACTACCTTTAATAATAATTCTTTCATTTATTGTCTCTAGATGAGGTGATACATAGGCATTTACAGAATAATTATTTTCGATTAGGCATGATTTTAAAAAAGCAAGTGTCGAGCCTTTTCCATTTGTTCCGGCAATATGAATAATATTAGAGAGCGTGGATTCTGGATTACCTAATTTTGAAAGAAGAGATTTGATTCTTGATAAATTTTTATTTGGATTTTTCAAAAAATTATCATAAAAAAATTTGTCTTTGCTTATTTTCAAGCTCATTACCGGTGAAGTTTTTCTTCTTTATTGAATAATATATTAATAATATTAGTTATCATTTCTTTAAGATCTTTTCTATGCACAACCATATCAATCATCCCATGATCTAAGAGATACTCTGACTTTTGAAAACCTTCTGGAAGATTTTCATTAATAGTGTTTTCTATAACCCTGGGTCCAGCAAAACCAATTAAAGCCTTTGGTTCTGCGATATGAATATCGCCTAGCATTGCATATGAGGCTGTAACACCACCTGTGGTTGGATTAGTCAATAAAACAATATATGGAAGCTTCTCTTCACGAAGTGATTGCAGCATTACCGTTGTTCTTGGCATTTGCATCAGCGACAGGATACCTTCTTGCATTCTTGCACCTCCTGATGAGGCACATAGAATAAAAGGACATTTCTTTTTTAAAGCCTCTTCAATAGCAAGGATTATACTCTCGCCAGCAGCCATACCCAGAGACCCACCCATAAAGGAAAAGTCATGAACAGCCATAACTGCTTGTTGAGTATTAATATTACCACTCCCTATTAGTATAGAATCTTTTTTATTTGTTTTTGAACGAGTTTCTTTTAGTCTATCAATATATCGTTTTTGATCTTTAAATTTTAAAGGGTCTTTTGGAACATCGGGACAATCGATATAAGTTATTGATCCCTCATCAAAAAGTTGTTGAAATCTTATTTCAGCTGAAACTTTTAGATGAAAATCACACTCTGGACACACAAAAAGGCTATCTTCAGCATCTTTATGAAAAATCATTGAATCACAAGCAGAACACTTTAGCCAAAGATTATCGGGGACCTCTCTTCTTTTAAATATCTTTTTTAAACCGGGTGGTACAATATTTTTTAGCCAACTCAATTACAACTCCTAAGTATTTAGACCGCTAGAAAGATCTAATAAGTAATTTGTTAAAGACGATACCAAGTCTTGATCATTTAAATTTTGTTCTTTTAAATTATTAATCTTTTGAACTATAGCTGAACCAACCACAACAGCATCAGAAAACTGAGAAATATTTTTTACTTGCTCTGAATCTTTTATTCCAAAACCAACGCCAATAGGAATATCAGTGTAAGTCTTTATTTTATTAATAATATTTTG
>JABHUT010000214.1 GCA_018658685.1 Alphaproteobacteria bacterium | reverse complement strand
TATGAATGACATAATCATTCCGCCATGAAGTGATCCCATGCCATTTAGATGATGCTTTTTACATTCAAATGCTGATATGTTTCCTTTATTATTTTCCTGATAGTAAAAAGGGCCAGCATGATCTTCAAAAGGCTCTGTTTCATACCAACTTTTATATTTTTTTAAATCAATTTTAGTTTTCATTTTTTCAATCATTTTATTTTAAATATTTTATAAACTACTCCCCCTGAAATTAATCTGCCAATCGCTATTGTTACAATATCATTTAACCAGAAATATTTCTCACTATTGGTGTTAAAGCTTGGGCTCATTCTAAAATAATAATACTCTGAATTTATATCTGATATATCTTTGTGATTATTTATAATTTCTTCATTGGGTTTTATAATTTTACCAGTATATGTAACATAAATTTTGGCTCCATCGTTTGTTTCCCATACAGCCCTTACATCGCTTTTCATTATATTAGGCCTTTGATGAGAAAATACTGGCCAGTCTCCTCCTCCAGGAAGAACCTTACCCTTAATTAATGGACCCTCAAAAGATCCTGAGAGTATATAAGCAACTCTTTGGTCTGCCCATGCATTTTGACCTAAATTCCCTGGTGAAGTTTCTTGATCAATGAAGATTTCTGCATAGCATAGTAATTCATAATCTAAGTCGATATCTTTATATTTTTTAATATCCATAAAAAATTATATCAGAAATCGATATTCTTTGAAATATTAGTAAATATAATTTAAAATAACATATATGAATAGCAAGCTAGAAAGTTGGAAATCGATTATAATGAGTCCAGGAATTTTTGAAGCTCCATTTGGCTCTGTTTCTTATTTACCTCCCGTGCAAAATACTAATATTGATTTTATCCACCCGCCTTTAAAGATCTCAAGCACGGGTCTAGCTAAGTACAATCAATTTTGTGAAGGAGAAAAAGATGAGTAATGAAGAAAATTTAACAAGTAATGAAATTAAAGCTCTCAGAGACTTACTCGATATTGAGAAAATTAAAGAATTAAGATTAAGTTATTCATATCTCATGGATGCTAGGGATCTTGATAACTTAATGAATGTTTTTGCTGATGGTGCTATATGTGGATATGGGCCATATGGTGATTGGGTAGGTAAGGATGTTATTTATAACAACTATAAAGAAACATTTAAAGATACACTTGATACACCATTCGTAAGCATGCATGTTAACACCAATCATTTAGTTAAGATTACGGGTCCAGATAAAGCAAAGGGAAGAGTTTACCTTCTTGATGGTATAACAAAGAATATGGATGGGTCAGATATAGAGGATGGCAAAAGTAATTTCCTCTGGCTTGCTTTATATGATGAAGAGTATGTTAAGATTGACGGAGTTTGGAAAATCAAGAATATGAATCTTGAATTTTTCTGGCCTGAACGACATATTTCTGAAGGATTTTCAACTGATTTTTAAGGATTAAAATGACTAGATACATACTTACTTTAATATTATTATCGTTTATTCAAATTACTAATTTAAATGCAGCGGTCTCTGTAATAGGTGATACCGATGCTGCAACATGTTATAATCATGCTAAATTAGGGTATTCCTCAAGATCCTCGATAAAAATTTGTTTAAATACTTTGTCTGAAAGGCCAACAACCGAAAAAATTATTTTAGCTACAAGGGTTAATTTAGGAATTATATATAATAATGGTTTAAAGCCTAATTTAGCCTTAGAGCAATTCAACCTCGCTTTATCAAGTGACTCTGAAAGGGCTGAAATATTTTTAAATCAAGGTAATAGCCTTTTTCTATTAAAAGATTTTACAGGCGCTTTAGAAAAGTATGAGGATTCATTAGAGTATAATATAGAGGATATCTCTGCCGTTTATTATAATAAAGGCCTTGTTTATGAAAAAATGGGAAATACTGATCAGGCTATTTTATTTTACAATAAAGCTGTATCAATAAATCCTGGCTTAATGTCTCGTTTTGATAATAGAATTAGGTTAGATAAAAGTTAATTTTTGGATAAAATTATGAAGGATAAAAACCCTAAAAAACCAAGGGTTGTAAGGCAAAAACTATCAACCTATGAAAGAGTCATAAAAAATAAAAAAATTTATAATAGGAAAAAGGAAAGCACCATTGATTAGAATATTAATTGGTTTCGTTATTGGTGTTTTGTTTGCTTCATTTTTTAGTGTAGATTTAAAGGATGCTATTTTATATTACTTTAATCTATTTATACATAGCATTGAAAATTAACAATTAATTAATATTCAAAACTGAATTTTACACCATAAAATGAATTTGATTTATCCGTTAATGGCGGTGGTGATGAATCGTGAGTATTTTCATAGGTTATTATAGATGAAAACCTTTCTGAAATCTTTAAACGCAACCCAAGAACAAGATAAGACCTTAGCTCTGAAAAATCCTCTATATCTGGTTGAATATAAAGAGTTGATTCAAATGAGGCGCTTTCAGATATATTAAAAGAATTTGTTATATATGAATTAATTCGAACAGTTTCTCTAGACTTAGATAAAACTCTTTCTTCATCTTCATTAAAAACACCTAGACCTAATTTAAATAATTTATATGGGCTTAACCTAATCCCTGCACCAATTAACTCTCTTCTTTTTATTTTCTGGAGAGGTTTTTCGCTTAATTGAATAAATCCCTCAATCGCAAGTAAGGGTGAAATCTTTCTAACCCCCCTTAAATGCAAAAAGGTATTATTTGATGTAATTGAGTTGTCTTTTTCCTCTCTTTTATATGATAAAATACCAAATCTTTGCCATTTGTCAGAATTTACATCAACTCTTCCTTCTAGGCTATAGTTGGTCCTATCCACTGTTCCGCTAGACCCGTTTAGACCAATATTAATCTGAAAATGAGAGCCTATTAAACCTTCTTTTCTGGATGATTCCATATTAACAATTTGGGAATAAATATTGCTAGGATAAAGAAAAATGATGATTAGAAAAAAGAATTTAAGGTTTTTCATCTAGGTATTACTTTCCTTAATATGAATATCTCTTTGTGGGTAAGGAATTTCTATATTATTTTCTTTAAATTTGCTCCATATAGAAAAAAGTACATCACTTCGCGGACCATACCTTCCTTCGATAACATCGTTTACCCAAAACAATAAAATAAAATTTACCGAGCTGTCAGCAAACTCTTCAAGGAAACAAAGGGGCTCAGGATCTTTAGTCGTTCTTGGATGTTCTTCTGCAGCTTCAAGTATAAGTTTTTGTGCTTGTTCAAGATCGCAATCATAAGAAACCCCTATATTAATCTTAATCCGAGCTTTTTTATTACTATGAGTATAATTAATAACTCTGTTTGTTATAAGGTCCTCATT